>CAZJXY010000064.1:0-12462 GCA_964549925.1 uncultured Bdellovibrionales bacterium
GTTAAAGATTACTTACCCAGAATACTTTGGAGATCAGAATATTCGGGGGAGTGATGGACGTATGGTGCCGGATGTTGTTCCGCTCAATAAATCGGAGGAGCATCAGACCAGAGTGCAAAAATTATATAACCATCTTCAGTTTGCGGCTGGATATGGCCCGCTTTTTGTTGAGCCGCAGTTTGGTCTAAACTTTGATGTCAGGGAAGTAGCTCAGCCTAACCAACAAGGATGGATAGTTTTAAAGACGGGCGAATCGGCTAAGCTAGAAGCGGGGGTTGCTGAGTCAGTATCAGAGTTAATACAAAATAGGTTTCGGGAAGTAGCAGCCTTGCCGTCCGGTTGGTACAAAGATGCTCGGCACCACTTAGAGATGACAACGCTTAATCTTTCGGATCTATTTGTTGAATTGGGGTCTCCTGAAATTAGCGTACTCTTACTGGCAGAGATTTGCGGAGACCAGAAGACACCGAGCTGCTCGCTCACGGTCTTAACCAACTTGAGTAACTACTTTTTGAAAATCGGGCAACCAAAATATGCTGCCCTATGGGCAGTTGCTGGCCTTGCTAAAATTTCAAGCTCGCATAAGGCACTCCGCCATAACCTCCAAGTTGCTTTAGCTGCCCTAAGTCCGGAAGAGGTTATCGAGATTGGCAAAATCACAGAAGCGGGAAATTTAATTGACGCCATTAAAGACGAAGAGTAGCGGATTGCGCAAAGCAAGACTTTACTAAAAAATATCGAACAGATGAATTCACTGGTAGGACACGCAATCGCATTGATTTTTGGAGTTTCTTTGGCGAGTACCGGGTATCAGTCCATATCGAAGCTGAATCAGCTAGAACTTAAGGAACTTAATCGCGAGGAACAACTTTATCTACCAAGTGGGAAAGGGATTAAATTTATCAGCCTAGGTTATAATCAGGCCTTAGCGGATTTACTATGGTTCGATACAATCGGCTACTTTGGAAAACATTATGCCACTGACCGAAACTATGAGTGGTTATTCCACATGTGTGATCTTGTCACAACCTTGGATCCACGGGCGCTTCATGTGTATGAGTTTGGTGCACTCATGCTTGCTTGGGAGGCAGAGAGTCCTGAGAAGGCAAATCGCTTGTTGAGTAAAGCAATTGAGCAGAGTGAGCTTCGCGAACATTCCGAACTTTGGAGGATGTTTTATTTGCGAGGCGTAAATAGCTCACTCTTCTTGAAAAACCCTTTCGACGCAGCGAGTGATTTCGCGGCAGGTGCTAAACTCCCGCATACTGACCCGATCATGGCTCGACTAGCATCTCGTAAATTACTTAACCTTGGGCACGATCGCGAGGAAGCGCTCAGCTTTCTTGAAGATGCGATAAGTATGACCAAGGACCCTACCGTTCGCCAAGCTCTGGAGAAGAGGTTGAGAGAGACATTAAAGGGAGTTGGTAGCGGAGAAAATTAATGACTGTGGCATTAAGTATCGAAGGTTTGAGCTACTCGTACCGAGGAGATTGGTTAGTATCGTTAAAGCGGGCGGTAACTAACCTCTCTCTTGAGGTAGAGGCTGGTGAATGCTTCGGATTTTTAGGTCACAATGGTGCTGGTAAAACCACTACGATCAAGTGCATTTTAGACTTGGTCCGACCAAGTTCCGGTCGCATAAGTATTTTTGGACAATCTAGCGCCAATCCTGGCGCTAGATCAGTCATAGGTTATGTTCCTGAGCAGCCCTACTTTTATGACTACCTCACGGTACGGGAGATTATGCAGATGTATGCAACTCTATCTGGGCTGTCGAGGAAAAATGTCAGAGAGGAGGCAGTGTTTGAGGCCCTTGATTCGGTAAATATGAGTGGGCGCGCCGACCAAAGAATGAACTCTCTTTCAAAGGGGTTAGTCCAACGCGTGGCAATCGCTCAGGCCATTGTTGCCAAGCCAAAACTTCTGATACTAGACGAACCGTTTTCTGGGATGGATCCGATCGGGCGAAAGGAATTCAGGGATTTATTTATGCGCCTTAAGGCTGAAGGAACAACGATATTTATGTGCTCACACATCTTAAGTGATGTTGAGTATCTTTGTGATCGAGTGTCAATTTTGGCTCGTGGTGAGTTGAAAGGGGTCTTCGATTTGCGCTCGCGGGATCATTTTGGTAGCGGTTGGTACGAAATTGAGTTTCCGTGGAGCGAGGTTAATCAGCGAGCGCTTCAGGAGATTGAAGGCGAGCGGGTTATTAAAACAGATTCAAGAAGTAGAATCGGGTTAATTAAAATCAAGTCGCGTCAAACTGCCGAACGCGCCTTGGAATTAGCCTTGAAATCAGGGATCGAGATTCGATCCTACAATTATGAGCATGGTAGTCTGGAGGATCTTTTTGTCACCTTGGTTAGGGCCGGAGAGAGTTGATGGCGAATATTTTGGTTATAGCTCTCAATACATTTCGCGAAGGAATCCGAAGTAAGCTGCTGCATTCGGTGATCTTCTTTGCTTTAGTATTAATAGTTGCAGCGGCTTTTTTTGGAACGGTAAGTATTGGAGATAAGTTCAAAATTATTAAAGATTTTGGACTTTTTTGCAGCTCACTCTTTACTGTAATTTTAGTGGTAGTGACTGGATCCTCGCTACTGCATAAAGAGTTAAATCGAAAAACCGTATACAACGTGTTGGGAAAAGCAGTCTGGCGTTGGCAGTTCTTGGCCGGCAAGCATCTTGGTTTATTGGCTACTGCAACTGTTTTGATTTTACTTCTGACGCTGGCATTGGCCTTGTTTGTTGCTGCGCTAGGCGGCGGTTTTGATCGTTTGATCTTGGTAGCGTCTCTCTATCTGTTCTTTGAGATTTTAATTGTGGTCTCTGTAACTATATTTTTTTCAAGTGTGGTAGTAACCCCGCTGCTCATAGGATTATTCACCCTAGCTGTATTCATTACTGGCCGATCAATTCAATACGTTCAACTGTTGCGAGATGAGTTACACGGTAACAAAGTTGGTGAGGTGGTGCTGGATGCAATCAATTATGCACTTCCGCATCTTGATCAGCTATGGATTGGTGATCGGGTAGTGTATGGAGTGGGTGTTTCAAGCGCTGGAATACTTTCAAGTTTTGCATACGCGCTTGGGTATTCCCTAATCGTATTTGTTCTGGCAAGTTTGATTTTTAGCCGACGCGAGTTTAATTAGATAATAAATTCAGCTAGTTACTACCGGTAAAGAGTCCTCCATATTTTTAGCTAACCTGTCGAAACTATGAGTGTATAGGGATGAGTCTTGAGGTTTTATGGCCGAAGAAGCAGAAAAGAAGGAAGGAGAAGGCGAAGAGACAGAAGCCGCTCCACCTAAGAAAAGCAAAAAGAAGCTGATTATCATTATCGCGGTGGTAGTAATTCTTGCCGGTGCTGGTGGTGCCTTTGCCATGCTCGGTGGAAAAGCGGAGAAACCCGCTGAAGGAGAAGAAGCTCCGCTGGAAGAGGAGGTTCATTATGCAACGGTGGAGCTAGATCCATTTATTGTTAACCTCTCTGAAAACTCAAGCTTTTTAAAACTCAAGATTTTGGTTGAATATGACCCGAAGGTGGTGGAGGGGCATCACGACGGTGAAAGTGGCGGCAGCGGTGGCGGTGGTGGTCACGGCGGAGGTGGCGCAGGCGGAGGTGAGGCCGGTGGACTTCCTGGAGTTCTTGGTGAAAAGGAACCGATGATTAGAGACGCTATTATTCGCGTCTTATCTTCAAAGAAAGCAGAACAAGTGCTTTCTCAAGAAGGAAAAGAGGAACTCAAAGACGAACTAATAGAAGCAATAAACGAAGCAACAGGTTTAGACGAGCCTGCTGTGGTAGCTGTCTATTTCACAGAATTCATCGTACAGTAAAATTAAGATGAATCGCACAGAAGTTGGAGCAATCATCCTGATATGCTCCACACTACTTTTTTCGCTTTTTATATCCGGGATTAGTTGGGCCGCAGATAGTTTATTGGATCAGGCAATTGCGAGGCACAAACTGGACAAAGTCGAGAAGCTAGTTGTTCAGAAATATGAGATTTACGGGAGTTCTGCCCAAGAAATCCGAGAGAGTCTAAACAAGAATGGGCCAGTCGATGAGAATCGCATCCGACGCGACGGTTATACAAAGTGGCAAATTAAGTGGCGTTGGCCATTTAGTTCAGCGGGTAAGCCGCAGTTTGACCAAACCACGGTTCAACTCTCGATTCAGATGCTACTACCTGACTGGGTGCATGATAACACCGTTTCAAAGAAGCTCATTTCTAGCTGGGAGAAGTTTATCGATCTATTGATTATTCACGAAAAAAAGCATCTCAGTTTCGTATTGGAAAATTACAAGGGGGTTGAGCAGGAGATTCATCGAGCCTTTGAAGCAAATCCGAGGCTAACCACTGAGCAGGCGAATCAAATAGGATATAAGGTCTTAAATCAGATCCGTGCCCTGGATCGCGATTATGACAAGCAGACGGACAATGGAAAAGTAGAAGGGATAAAGTTTCCACGAGTTGAGAGTAATGAATAACGAATCGAAAGAATTTCTCTATAAACTTTTAACTACTGCTTCACCCACAGGCTTTGAGACTGGCATTCAGCGCGTGGTGAAACGGCGAATGCAGAAATACGCGGATTCGGTCGAAACCGACGTTCACGGCAATTTGATGGTTGGGATCAACCTTAAGGCCGAGAGAAAAGTGATGTTAGCGGGTCACTGTGACCAGATCGGGCTCATGGTTACTTATGTTACGGATGAAGGCTATCTTTCTGTTTCGGCCCTAGGCGGAATAGATGCCGGAGTTCTGCCGGGGTCGCTTGTGACGGTGCATACAGAGAAGGGTGATCTGAACGGAATAGTAGGTAGAAAGCCGATCCATCTTCAGAGCCCCGAAGAGCGCGGCAAGGGAGTTACTGAAGTGAATAAGGCTTGGGTAGACATCGGAGCCAAAAATAAAAAAGAAGCAGAGAAGTTAGTTAGAATTGGGGACCCCGTAACATTTAAGTTGGGTGTAACTGAACTAAAAAACGATCTGATTGTATCTCCAGGATTGGATGATAAGGCTGGATTATTTGTGGTGATGGAGGCTTTAAGGCTCTGCTCTCGGCAGAAGCTAAAAGTGGCGCTCTATGCTGTTAGCACAGTGCAAGAGGAAGTTGGACTGCGCGGTGCTCGCACCGCTGCTTACGGTATTAGTCCGGATGTTGGAATTGGGGTTGATGTAACTTTTGCTGACGATAATCCGGGAAAGGGCTCCATAAAAGGCGTTCCGATTAAGTTGGGAGGCGGACCGGTGATTACGCGCGGTCCAAATATCAATCCGATAGTGGAGAAGATGTTAATTGAGGCAGCCAAGCGATCGAAGATGAAGTATCAACTGGAACCCTCTCCGGCGATGCTTGGAAACGATACAAACGCCATGCAGATTACGCGAAGTGGAGTGGCGACTGCCTCAGTTGAGATTCCGAATCGTTACATGCATTCGCAGGTAGAAGTGTGCAGTTTGAGCGACCTTGAGAATGCAGCGAAGTTACTTGCTGCATTTGTGCAAAACATTACCCCTCGGACTGATTTTAGGCCAAGATAGTTTAGATCTGTAGTATTCTCGTAATCAGTCCCGGAACCCCCATACTTCGGATATAGATCTATACTCTGGCATAGCGAGTTTTTCCTTAACAGCATGGACAAAACCTAAACGGTTTTGACAGCAAAACCTGTTATCGTTGGGTCTATCCGTGCGGTGATCATTGCAGAACACAGTGGTCCGGTGCACTTTAATGATAGTGTTAAAGTTTACATGAGTAAATTAATATTGCCTTTAAACTACTCATGTAGTACTAGTGGCTAAATATGAATAAAAAGCGCTACTTAACTCAGTACATAGATCAACTTCTAGCGCGAAAAATGATTTTTATAGGAGGCCCTCGTCAAGTAGGCAAAACCACCCTTAGCCTTCAATATCTAACACCGAGCTCAGCTAAAAACGATCAGTATCTCAATTGGGATAGGGCCACAGATAAGAGCAAAATTCTTTCCGATCAAATACCGTTAACTGGCAAGCGCATCGTTTTTGATGAAATTCATAAGTATAAATATTGGAGAAATTTGCTCAAAGGTATTTATGACAAGTATCACGAGGATCATGAAATTATCGTAACAGGATCAGCCCGCTTAGATTATTTTAGAAAAGGTGGCGACTCTTTATTAGGTCGCTATCGTTATTTTCGTTTGCATCCCTTTTCAGCTTCTGAAATTAGCAGTAATCCCAACAGTAAGGATTTAGAGGCGCTACTCCACTTTGGTGGTTTTCCGGAACCTTTGTTTCAACAAAAGGAGAACGAGCATCGTATTTGGCAGCGAGATCGAATGCAAAAAGTCGTAAGTGAGGATTTGCGCGATCTTGAGAATGTAAAGGACATCTCGCTGCTATTGTTGTTAGCAGAAACGTTACCTGGGAAAGTCGGCTCTCCTCTTTCATTGCAAAGTTTGTCCGAAGATTTGCAAGTCTCTCAGCCAACAATTGATCGCTGGGTTAAGATCTTAGCCTTGCTTTACTATGTATTCACAATATCGCCATACGGGGCACCCAGGATTCGAGCCGTAAAGAAATTACAGAAACTGTACCTCTGGGATTGGTCACTGATTGGTGACCCCAGCTTTAGATTTGAGAATCTAGTTGCAAGTCATTTGTTAAAATATTGTCACTTCATCGAAGACACCGAAGGGCACGCCATGGAGCTTAGGTATTTAAGAGACACGGATGGTCGCGAAATAGATTTTGTTGTACTCAAGGACAAAAAACCAATTTTTGCAGTCGAGTGTAAAACTGGGGAAAGGCAAATTTCACCTCATATTGAGTACTTTCGACATCGGACAAAGATTCCTTACTTTTACCAGGTGCATATGCAATCAAAAGATTATGGTACACCAACGTCGGGTAGAGTCTTACCATTTACTAGTTTTTGTCGTGAAGTTGGATTGGTTTGAAACTTCATCAGCATATTTTTCACTGGCTTTTGGAGAGGAAATTTCGGTCGAGAGATCGCCATTACCTTATGAGAGGTTTGTAGCTTTCGGGGCGACGGTTTTCAAGAAAGCGCCAGGCTTTTTGAAGTGCTTCCACTCGGCTGAGATCGCAGTCAGCGATTAAGATCTCTTCTTTGTTTCCGGCGCACGCAAGGATCTCACCTGAGGGCGCGGCAATGAAGGAGCCTCCCCAGAATTGAATCGCCCCCTCTCTTCCAACACGGTTGAGAGAGGCTACGAATATATTATTGCATGCTGCGTGGCCCACCTGCGCGGCGCGCCACATTCCCTCCCAATCCCCGGTAATATTCTCTTCGACTTCAGCATCGATGAGTCCTATCGCCGTAGGATAGAAGAGGACCTCAGCGCCAGATAAGGCGGCAAGCCGAGCTGTCTCAGGATACCATTGATCGTAGCAGATGAGCGGCGCAAGTTTTCCCTTCGCGGAATCGAATACCCTAATACCCGTATCTCCCGGCGAAAAATAGTGTTGTTCGTGGAACAGAGGATCCTCCGGAATATGAGTCTTTCGGTAGATGCCGAGAAGCGCGCCTTCCGGACCAAACACCGGGGTAGTGTTAAAGTACGTACCATCTGGTGTTTTTTCAAAAAGAGAGCCCCCGACGAGAACGACCCCGTATTGCTTGGCAGTTTTAGAGAGAGCATCAGTCGTTGGGCCAGGTATCATCTCTGCGGTTTTGAATACACCCCGGTCGTCTTTCCGTTGACAGAAATAGGGACCGAGAAAAAGCTCTGGGAGACAAATGATCTCGGCACCCCTTTTTGCAGCGGCCTCGATCCCGTTTTGAGCCTTATCCAGGGAGAGCTTTGCGTCCCTGCAAGGTTGCATTTGAACGAGAGCAATTCGAACCATTCGTTTCATACTCGATTCAGATTAGCACAATTTTGAAGGTGCTACTAATCTGCGGCTGAGCAGGTTGCATCCGCGTAACGACCGTTTTTGGCGGCCCGAAAATTAAAGTTATCTGAGTAGTATTTGGGCTGAGTGTAAATTTGGCGAGTTGATGTTTAAGTTGTCTGAAGTACCTAATCGCAAATATTGAGAGCCTAAACAAGAGTTGCATATGTAGCTGGCAATGCGGGCGCAGGGAATAATCCCTAAAGAGCAGACTAGAAACACACCCTGAGCGCTAAAGCAGCGCTAAAGCGTTGATTTAATTAATGGGAATAAATCCCGTTATGTTTGACTAGCCACCTGTTGCTGCTATCCTTGATTATCTCAATAAATTCCGCAAAAAGGAGTGTGCTTGGTTCCGCAAAGCCTACCGGGCGATAGCCTCAATTCACCCTCTAGGTCGTTTCCTAGGGAGACCGAAGGTGCAAGCAGCGATTCCCTGGAGCATGCGAGCCTCGCGAGTATCGATTATGAGGTAAACATTCGGAATGTATCTCACGAATTGGCCGAACGGCTCTGCGCTTTGCGAGATAAATGGGTAACAGACGATCCCTACAGCGAAAATAATCGGTGGGGCGCGTTGTATGGCAAGATAGATGTAGAGGAGCTTTATCGTCGGCTAGCCAAAAACAAAAATGCACATTTCGCTACAGCAACAACCCGAGAAGACGAACTTGTCGGTTTCGTTTGGTATAGTAAGGCTGCTCAGCCGGGTGGGAGGGCTGAGGTAATTTTGATTGTTGTGGATCCTGAATATCGTCGCATGGCACCAGGGGCGAAAAGTAGTGACATTGCTGATAAACTTCTCGGACTTATCTGTGAAGAAGTTAAGAACGGCGGAGCAGGAAGCATCTTCGCTGATATTGCCAAGTCTCCAGTTCCAAATGAAGCATCCATACGTTTTCATTTGGCGCGGGGCTTTAAATATTGCGGAGAAGGAGAGCCGATAACCCGTGAATTCCCTAATATTGGTCAGACCACTATTCAGTTTGGTCGATATGAAAGGCGGCTTAACGAGTGTTAGTCCTGCCCGTCATGCGCATCTGGGTGTAACCAAGTGCGCATCGGGATAATACGGAGAGAACGGGATTTGAACCCGTGATACGCCTTTTGAGCGTATACTCGATTAGCAATCGAGCGCCTTCGACCACTCGGCCATCTCTCCTCTCCCCTTTTTGCAAAGACTATTTTCGGCGAAAGCAGTCATGCCTTAGCAAAAAGGGTAGAGCAAAAATGGCGGAAGGAGAGGGATTCGAACCCCCGAACGGGTTGCCCCGTTTCTGGTTTTCAAGACCAGCGCCATCAACCACTCGGCCATCCTTCCAACGCTAATACCCTGCGGTATTCCTAGTGGCTAAATTACCGTAACTCAAGCGTTACGTGAAGCTGTGGAGGGTAGCTTAACCTCTAATCCAGAGCAAGGTTTTACTTAAAGATTATAATCTGTTAGCTTAACGGCCATTTTTTTGTGTGCGCTCTTAGCTCAGCTGGATAGAGCACCTGGCTACGAACCAGGAGGTCGGGAGTTCGAATCTCTCAGAGCGCGCCAGTAGTTACGCATTATTTCCAATTCATCCTCTACCTATTAGTGATGAGCTACCCACAAATCTCCATATTTATGAAGCGCGCTCTGATTGAGGCGGAGCGTGCCACGAGAAAGGGCGAGGTGCCGATTGGAGCGGTCATGGTTCGGGCAGGTGAGATCATTAGCGCCTCACACAACCAGGTGGAGGAGTTACACGATGCAACTGCCCATGCCGAAATTCTGGCTATCAGGGAGACTTGTAGCAAGCTCGGTAACTGGCGGCTCTCAGATTGCGAGCTGTATGTAACGATTGAGCCCTGTGCGATGTGTCTTGGAGCCATTCGGTTAGCCCGTATCTCTAAGGTGCATTTTGGCTCCGGGGATTCTCGTTACGGGGCGATTAGTAAGCGTTGGGATCTTGCGTCTGATCCGATTCTTGGGCCGGTCCCGGCGATTAACTCAGGAGAAGCCGGGGAGCTTTGCTCAAATTTGATGAAAGGGTTCTTTCGGAATTTGAGAGCCGCAGATTCTGAGGCCGCTATACCTTAGCCCTTTTTGCTCTACCCTTTTTGCGAGCTCTCTTCGCAAAAGGGGTAGAGGAGAGATGGCCGAGTGGTTTAAGGCGCACGCTTGGAAAGCGTGTATAGGCGAAAGTCTATCGGGGGTTCGAATCCCCCTCTCTCCGTATTGTTCTATGCGTACTTTTCGTTGGAAAGATGCGCATGACAGGGAACTCCTAGCTGAATGCGCTTTACCTAAGCACTGCTCTATCGCAAAATCACGGCCAAGATGGATCTCTCGATTTTTCCTCAACTCGTCACGAACTCCTTGATCACGGGCAGTGTCTACGCCTTAGCTAGCAGCGGCTTGGCCTTGGTATACGGGTTACAGAGAGTACTAAATTTTGCTCACGGGCAGATCTTAATGTTGGGTGCGTATCTGTTCTATCTCTTTTCGGTAGTGCTCTACCTCAGTCTTCCGATTTCCATTATCCTGAGCCTTTTTTCAGCCATTTTGCTCAGCCTACTTTCTTATAATATTTTCATTGCACCTTTTGAGCGTTTCAATCACCAACTAGCATTCATCACAACCTTGGCGTTGGGGATTATAATCGAGTCGAGTGCAATGATCGGATTTGGTGTAAACGTAAAGTCATTCGGATATTCGGAAGAGAGCTTTCAGCTAGTGGGAAGCTACATCACACCACTTCAGGTTTTTATTTGCTGCTCCGCGATCGTTCTTTTAACTATGCTTGCCCTTACAATTCATTCCACACCGCTCGGACGAAAGATTCGCGCGCTCCGGGAAAATGCAGAAGCTGCTCAAAGTTTGGGCATCGACAAAGAAAAGATCAGTTTGGCTATTTTCACTCTCTCCGTTGTCCTAGCGATGTACTGTGGAATATTGGTTGGATATGAAACCAATCTGCAACCCAGCATGGGTGGGAATTACACTATAAAAGCCTTTGCGGCGATGTTGCTCGGCGGTCTCGGTAACATTTGGGGAGCGATCATTGGGAGTTACTTTCTAGGCTTGATTGAAAATTTCAGCATTGGGTTAGACCTCGGGGCTTATTCTTTGCCAGCCGGATATAAAGATGCATTCGCTTATCTTACTATTCTCTTAATCCTACTCTTTTCTCCGCATGGGATATTTGTAAGACGCGGGAGGCAAGTCTGAAGCATGGAATACTTGATGCATCTTGCCATATTGTGCTGCCTCTACCTCACGCTAGCTCAGAGTTTTAACTTGGTCTTTGGAGTTGGCAAGATTTTCAATCTCTCGCATATCTCGGCTTATGCTGTTGGTGCGTATACTACGGCGCTGCTCTCAACTCGGACCGGCTTCGAAGTTTGGAGCTGCCTCGTCTGCTCGATTTGTATCGGAGCTGTATTTTCCGTGATCGTTTCTGCTGTCTCTGCACGTTTGAAGGAAGACTATTTGGCCATCGGCACCCTTGCTCTGCACTCCGTGGTCATAGCACTTCTCACGAATTGGAAAAGTTTCACCAACGGCGTACTGGGAATTCCCGGAATTCCGCGACCCCTGTTATTTGGGAGCGAGCTACAAGATAGCACATCGTTCTTTATATTTACGCTCTCGCTCTCGTTACTTGCCCTTGGTGTTTTAATTTGTCTCTTCCGCTCGCCATTTGCGCGCGCGCTTCGGGCGCAGGCTGAGAGTCAGATTGCCGCCCAAAGTTTGGGTGTCAGTCTGCCTTACTGCCGAAGCATAGCCTTGCTTGCATCATCTGCAATCGCTGCGCTCTCTGGAGGAATTTTTGCATATTACCTAAATTACATCGATCCCTCATCGTTTGGGCTGTCGGAGATGGTTTTGATCTTGGCGATAGTAACTTTGGGAACTCCCGGTTCGTTTCGGGGGGTGATCTTTGCCTCTCTGTTTTTGGTATTACTTCCAGAAAGTTTAAGATTTATTGACCTGCCAAGTAGCATCCTTGGTCCGGCACGACAGTTACTTTATGCAATCGTTTTGTTTTTTGCGGTTTATCTTAGGCGCGAGAAAATATTCGCCGCACGCAGGGTAATTTAGTTATCCGCGTTCTAATATCCGCCTGAGGGTTGAGCGCTCCATTTTCAGTTCCTCAGCAGCTTTGACCTGATTTCCAGAGTGTTTAGAAAGAGCTGAATTTATCAAATCCAATTTGTATTTTCTAACTAAGCCCTCAAAACTTGATGGCAATTGAGGCTGTTCACCTGTTCCGAGCGGGAGGTCTTCCGGGGTTATAGTGGATCGATTCATGAAACTAGCACGGTAGGCAGCGCCCTCAACGCACGCTTCTAGCTCCCGCACATTCCCCGGCCAAGCATAAGATTCAAGTAGGCTAAGAGCTTCTGACTCAAACTGATAAACGTTTAACCCCTCTCGCTCCCGAACCGATGCTAATTTAGCATCTGCCAAAAGTTTGATGTCTTCCCTTCTTTCACGCAGCGCGGGCAAATGGATCTTAAGATGCGCAATTCGATGGAAAAAATCTGGACGAAGTTTCCCGGACTGTAA
>CAZJXY010000065.1:0-12294 GCA_964549925.1 uncultured Bdellovibrionales bacterium
ACCCTGCAACCACCATAACAGTTTTGAAGGACAGTACGAGTCCTAGGTTTTATACGCTCTAGAGTTAGGAGTAAGGTTATGCTTAAGGGGTTTTCTCCACGATGCAGTAATATTGTTTTCTGCTCGCTCGTGGCCTGTGCCACAATCCTATCAATTCCATTATCAGCACTATCAGCCGAAAACGCCGCTGATTCAAGCGATACGATGACAATCGAGCGCGCATCCGGCGAGCGCCTAGCTGAAGCGACCGGGCACTATGCTCGATCAAGAGCTCTTCTCTTACAATCGCTGCGGGAATTTGATCGCGCAAGAGTAATAGCCAGACCAGATTCATTAATCAACTCAGAGGAGTGGAGAAACACCTTACTGGGTAGGGCTGAAGATTTGGAAAAGATCCTAAGCCCGCAGCCTCGCGCCTCTGCTGGAGGAGTTCGCTTTGATTCGGCTCAACAGTTACTGAACGCTGATCAAGGAGGGGCACAGTAAAAGTTAATAAAGGATTTTTTAACTTCGCATAGTTATGGATAACGGAGAAGTAATACCAGGCTTGAATGAGAATTGGACATTTGCTGGCGCTAACGCCATGGAATGGGTCTCCGGATTCGTCATGTTTATCATCAGCACGGAAATGTTCGATAAGATCAGTCGTTCGATGCCGCTTCTTATAATAATCTGGTTAGCGACTACGTTTCTAATGGCCCTAGCACGAAACTCCTTCCCGGATGAAGAACGTGGAATGAGAAACTGGCTGATGACTAAAGCTGGTAAGGCCCCGCCAAATATGCCGCCGGCGTCTGAACTACAGCCGGTCTTCAGTGGCTTCCCTATGGCAAAGTTGGCAAAAGGCGCACATTTTAACACGCTTGACTTAGATTCAGCCCTTAAAATTCAGAAAGAATTAACCCCTTCCGGCGATGACACAGGCTATGCCCGTGGAATGGCTGGAGCACCAAAGAAGGTTTAGCAGATAGTTCTTTAAGGAGAACAGAGAAATGGCAGCAGCGAAGGATAATGTAAAAAGGATTCTGAGAGATGCGGGAGTGATGGAGGCACGCGGAACAAGTGACACCATCAAACTATGGGAAAATCATCGGGATCAGGCCACACTGTGGCGTGCGATTTCTCTTCTTCAAATACCGGTGACCTTGCTGGCCTTGATTCTTGGAATCTACTTACACTTTACCAGGCAAACGGTCTTAAATGTCCCACCCAAGCCGCTACCGGGAACCTATATTGCTCAAGATATAGCCGACACAGAATTTATAGAATTTGCCACATCTTACGTAAATCACGTTGCTACCTTTCAATATGCAACTGCAAGACGCCAATTCATTGAGGCCCGTCGCATGCTCTGGGATAAAATGATTAGTCTTTTCGATGAGCAATTTATCAATAATGAACTGCAAAAAATCGAAACTACATCGAGAACTCAGATGTTTTTAATCGATCCAACTAAAACACAAATTAACCGCCGTGGGCCACATGAAGTTGATGTGATTTTTGTCGGAGACAGAACCAGAGTTATCGCCGGGAAGGAGCTTCCGACTGAGCACTCGAAATACACAATCACAATGACAACTATTCCGAAAAATAATTTCAACCACTACGGGATCGTGATTATCAATGCCATCTTAAAGAATATCAATCCACGAACCGGGGCCGAGGAATAAAACTTTTGGAGAGAGGAAGCTATGTTAAGTAAGAAAGGTTTTATAATTCAAACTGTGATTTTAGGAGCGCTGCTGCTTCCGGGTACAGTACTTGCCCGGGACGTCGAAATTAAGCCAGAACAAGGTGAGATTTCGATCTATGTAGCACCGAACGAGCCCACTCAAGTGCAATTCCCCGGAGAAATAGTCAGCGGCTACAAAAAGAAAAACAGCTCGGCACTCACGCTAGAGCGAGAGCGAGAGGATCTTATCATTTTCTCCAATCAAAACCTCAGCCCAAGCGGCGAAGTGTTCTTAGTCCGTTTGAAAGACGGTCGATCATATTCACTACGGGTCCTTCGTGCCAGTGAAACTACACCACGAGACGATGCGGTCAATATTTTGGACGACAAGAATTCAATTATCTCCGACGATGAGGAGGAACTACCAGCCCATCAGGAAAAAGATTTTAAATATGCTCCTCCAACGATGGTAAGCGGTCTGGTACGTGAAATGGTACTTGCCACTGAGTTCGGTAAAGGAACAGTGCCCGGTTATAAGCAGAGCGACAAATATAAGGGGCAGGTAATTTTGAATGACGGGACGCTTGTAGCCAAGATTGAGTCAATCTTTATAGGTTCAAACCTCTGGGGATACGTGCTCGAGGCTGAAAATCAACTAGATCAAACTCAACGTCTGAATCCGGCTTCATTCAGACTAGACGGCGCAAGAGCGGTGTCGTTCTCCAACTGGGAGCTTGCTCCAAAGCCAATGACTATCGAGGAGCAAATTACGCGTAAAGATAAAACTAAAGTTTATGTAGTAACTCGCTCAAGGAATTAAGAGTAAGGGGAAAACCATGGCGGATATTCAACAAAAGTTACGAGATTACGTAGAGCTAGTAAAAAATGATCGCAAAACGCAGGTGATGAGTGCGGTGGGCGGTGTATTCGCGATCCTTGTTATCATGATTCTAATTAACGGACCGGGCGGTAAGCCACGTCAGCAAGCCAAGAATCAAAACACTCAGGTAGGAATTGGAGCACCGGATCCAAATGAAGCCTATACTGACCTTTTGAAACGCTTTGATGATCAATTGACAGGCCTTGAAGGAGGAATGCGCGATGTTCGGACTGAGATTGGCGATATCCGTAAAGAGCATGAAGCCTTTCAAGAACGAACTGCTGTGATTTTCCAAAAGATGCTGACACGCATGACAGAATTGAATGAATCAAGCGCTGTGGCAGGAGGAGATGGTGCAAACCTAAATCCTGTTGACGTAACGCCGCGCGAAATTAACGATCCGCAGGCTCCAAACGAAGCTGCTGCTGAGCCGGAAAGCTTGGAGCCGCTCTTTGGAGGTGATGGATCAGGCGATGCTCCGGTTCCACCGGCTCCGCCTGAGCGTCCAAAAGTGGCCGTAATTATGCCAGGGGATTCGGTCAGGGTTAAGCTCATCGCGGGGGTAAACGCTCCTGTTACCGGGACGCCCTATCCGGCCATGTTTAAGTTAGTCTCAGATGTCGGCGGTCCAGACGGATCGGCGCTTCCGCTCGGCGAAGCACGTTTGATTGCAGCAGCTCAAGGCTCTCTTACAGACGGCAGAGTACTCTACCGTTTGACCGATCTAAGTATGCGCCTTCCAAACGGTCAACGTAAGACCATTCAAGTTGATGGTTGGATTGTAGGTGAAGACGGAGTTCGTGGAATGACTGGACGAGTAATTGACCAGCTCGGACGAGCTCTTGGAGGAGCATTCGCTGTCGGCGCTACTCAAGGTCTTGGTCAAGCAATATCCTCTTCTGAACTAACCAGTTCGGTCTCGAGTGAGGGGACCTCCGTTTCCACTCTGACCGGGGATGCAGGCAAATTCGCTTTCGGCAACGGACTTTCAAGTGGCGCAGCTGCCTGGAGTAAGATTATTCAAGACCGTGTCAAGGATTTAGTGCCGGTAGTTGAAGTACTATCGGGCCGGGAAGCGACTGCAATCTTCGCTAAGTCTGTGACCATTGAAGATCTCTTCGAGCAGATCGAAGATAGCGAAATAGTATTTGCTTCACTGGACTAAGTAGTTTTTAGGAGAAGGTTATGAAAAGGTTCTTTAGTAAGTTAAAAATTACCGCGGCAATCGGATGCCTTGCGTTAAGCGGATGTTCGAGCGTTGGGAACGTATTAAACCCATTCGCTCAAACTGATGAAGAGATTCCAAAACTCGGCAACCGAGACGATTCAGCCTTGAATGAGAGTCAAGACAAGGGAGAGAAAGCCCGAGCCGCACTAGAGGCCATGGCGACCTATCAAGCCGCACTCCCTCCGCAACCAGTAAATCCGGTAATGCGGCCTGCTGTGGTTCGACTGATGTGGATTCCGGATCACCTAAATAAGAACGGAGACTTGGTGCCGGCTCACTATTACTACCTTAAGGTAAAATCTGATCAGTGGGCACTACAGGATGCTTTCGAGTTGGAGCAGCAACTCGGCCCAAAGTCAGATAGTTCCAATGTCCCATATGTTTATGAAGGAAAGCGATAAAAATAGCGAGTGCGCTGAATGATGAAAGGTATAAATTTGAGAAATATTTTAACGCTAGGAATAGCGCTATCTTTAGTAACCGCTGCCAGTGGTTGTGGCGCCACGGCAGTGAAGAAAGAGGAGCGAAGCTATCGTGTAGCTGTTGAGCAAATTCCAGCAAACCCGACCTACCATCGACTGCGTTGGGTGCATCTTCCGGATATTAAGCCGTATGCGCATGAGCAGGTCTCTGCAGATGTTCCGGCTATATTACCAGTTATAAATATCGACCTAGAGAATTCCACTCTCGAAGAGGCAGCCAGAGTATTAGCCGCAACTGGACGGTATTCCAGTTACTGCGCAAGCTCAGTAGCTAAACGCAAACTCTCGATTAAGGCTATAGGAACGGTTGATGAACTGGCCAGAGAGATTGCAAAGCGAGCTCAGGTCTATTCCTCAGTCGATCATGAAAATAGGGAAATTCGGTTTTTGGAGCAAAGTAGTTAAGCATTTGATCTTTAGGTTTTTTTAAGGTTTGTTGAGATGAGTATTGATAGGTTAACCCGAGAAAGGCTTTATCGCGACGAAGCGATTTTCAATGAACTCTTACCTTTCGCCCGTTACGATGCAGAGCAAGGACTGTTCATCCACTCTGACGCTTCGCTTTGGTCCGTGTACGAACTAGAGCCAAAGATACTAACATCAACCTCAGATACTGAGGCATTTCAACTCTGTCAGTCTGTTCAGGAATTATTCGATGCGTTGCCTCATACTATGGCGATGCAGGTCAACTGGATCGTTACTTTTGATACAGAGGATATTTTAAAGCGTTGTATCAGCCAGTACCCACAAAGCGGGGTTGCCGGATGGATGGCACGTCGTTGGGTTAAGGGCATTCGCGCCCAATCGAGAAGCTCAGTGCTTGCAAGGCGTCCACGAAAGATGCGGCTGGTAATTGGCTTTAGATTCGATCCACCGTGGAAGAAAGGCAGCATTGTGCAAGAATTACAACGGGCAATTAATGTTTTGCTTCGTGGTAGAGTGAATGTCTCTGCTGAACAGCGCAAGGCTGAGTACCTACAATATGCCGCTCAGTTTAGGGGTGAAGTTGATGGTAAAGTATCGCGACTTAAGGATCTTGGATTTTACCCGAGAAAGATCGATGGGCAAGGAATAATAGACCTGCTCTATCCACTTTTAAACCGTCGAAGTGTTAAAGCTGGCAAGTACAAGCACGGAAGAAACACTGCGGTTCCGACTCCAACTTTCGACACCGAGGATTTTCTGGCTAACCAGATCTCCGAAACAGGCGTAGAGCATCCCAAAAACGGCATTATCAAGAAAGACGGACGGGTATACCGCACAGTTTCAATGGTTAAACCACCAAAGCAGTGTCTGCCAATCATGGTTGCTCCGCTTCAATCTGCTCCGTTCGAGAATATTATCAGTATTACGCTGGCAAAGGATCCTCAGGCTAAGCAGCTTCAACGTCTAGACAAGCTTGATAGTACTCTAGGATTCCGCGAAGTCACCGGGCTTGGTCGGGGAAACCAGAAGGTACAGCACCAAATCCGTGCGATTCGCGCTGCTCGCGAGTCGCTCTACAATAACTCATGCCAAATCGCACGAGTCGGAGTGCATCAGACCTTTATTTGTCAGAACGAAGACGAAGCGGTGCGTGCATCTGCTGAGGCGCTGTCAATATTCCCTCAACTAAACGGAGCTCGTGGAATGATCCATGAGATCTCGGACCTGGGAGTTATGTTGCATTCTCTGCCGGCCTGTTATGACCCTTCGCTGGATGGCCCAGGCTGGACCACGACAATGCAATCATCGCGTGCCGTAAGATTGATGCCGCTCTGGGGTAACTGGAAGGGAAGTGCCGGAACACAATTCGTTCTTCCCAGCCTCTGGAACAGAGAACTAGTCGGGTTTGATCTATTCGACTCGAATATCGCGCCAAACGTTTTAATTAGCGGAGTGTCAGGAGCCGGTAAAAGCTATCTGCTAAACTTCTTAATTATCACCATGCAACGCGGGCACTTTGCAACTTTAGCGACCGGACAAAAGGTAGAGCGTATGCCGATTACGTTTATCTTCGATAAAGGTATGGCTAATCAGCCCTGCGGATTTGAAAAGGTCGCGCAGCTATTCGGGGGAAGAATATACGAAGCGAGCCCGTCTAAAGCTCCCGCTATGAACTTCCTAGCCAGATTGGGCAATACACCTCACGATAATACGAACGAGGATTTTAAGGATCTAGTAGACATCTGTGCCGACATCGTTTGTGATATGGCCAAAGAAGGAGAGGACCCTCTTTCTCGCTTACAGCAGCAGGATGTATCAGGCGCACTTTTGGAGGCTCACAGACTTTACCGTTCTGGGCCAATGCGCAGGGAATTTATACTAAGCGATGTTGCTAACGTACTGCGCGCACCAAAGCGAGTCGAGGAGGATGCCGCAACCGCCTCACGTCGCGCTGAACTCGCTGTTCTTATGGCCGACTATTATGGTGACGGTACCTACGCCCGCTTCTTTGACCGACCGGGTGCGCTCAAACTGGAGCAGCGCTTTATCGTGTTTGACCTCAAGGGCTTGAGCAGAAATCCAGACCTGCAACGTGTGTTCTTAAAAATCGCTATGCTTTGGGCCGATGAAGTGATGAACGATCCAAAAGAATTGGACTGCAGAAAGCTACTAATTTTCGACGAGGCGCACGATCTGATCGGAAAAACCTCCTCGGGAGTTATAGAGAGTGCCTTCAGACTTTATCGAAAGCGCAAAGGTATGGTTATCGCCGCTTCTCAATCGGGTGAAGACTTTTATGTGGGAGCAGGCGGTCAGGCGATAGTTCAAAACAGCGCGCACAAGATCTTCTTGCGACAAGATCCTTCGAAGTTCCACCTAACCGCTAAGGCGTTTAATTTGACCGAACAACAACAAGACGTGATATTGAGGTTGCGAACGGTCAAAGGTATCGAATCACAGTTTTATATCTTATCCGATATCGGCGAAGCAGCGCTGGTTCTTCCAATTGAATCTGCCTATTACTGGGTCAGTACGAATAACGGAGATGATAACCAACTCTTGACCAACTTACTAACCCAACACCAGGGAGACTTCTGGCGTGCGTTGGAGCACGCGACAGTGATTGCCCCATATGGAGCTGCAATCATGAACCGTCAGCAGCAGGCAATAGCGGAATCTGCTCAAGTGGTAGATGCGAACGCCCCGGTTAGTCAGGCTCTAAACAATGTTTTTAACCAGAATGATTCTGAAATGAGTAATTAGGAGATTAGCAAATGAAAAGTTTTACTAAATACATATTACTTACTACAACGCTTGGATTACTGGTAGGATGTACCCGGACTGTGGTTGTGCCGGATCTACAGACCGTCTACAAAGAGGTTACAGTCGAGAGGACCGCTGCGCCTCCTCCGGGTACGGTGCAATACGTTTGGGAAGAACCCATGGCCGACGTAGTCGATGTACCACCGGGCCTTGATCCAGAGGGAGTTTACTATCGTCCAGGGCATCAAGAAGTACTTGAAGTAAGACAAGGTAAGTGGAAGCATTATCGTGGGCCGCAAGACTAGGAAGCGAAAACTAAAAATGGAGTACATAGATGGGGCTCTTTAGTGCAAAAAGTTTCTTAACACCGTTGATCGATAAACGCGCCCTTGGCGTGATAGTGTTAAGTGCCGTGTTTTTCGCTGTATTTAGACTATCCGGTGGTTCAGTTGGAACGGCTCCCCGCGCACCGATCGATCACAACGTCACTCCGTCTCAACAACTAGAAGATGACTTCGGCCAGTTTGATAGTGCAGCACCTGAAACAGAGATTGGCGTCGTCGCGCCACAAAAGCAGCCACCTGCTGCTAAACCTAGAAATTTGAATCGAGATGATCTTTTAAATGATATTACCGGTGGAAGCGGTAGAACTGAGAACAAAGCTCAAGATTCACAATCAGGCAATAGGCTTGATGATATCGAAAAGAGCCTTGGTCTTAAGTAGGTATCGGATATGGTAAGCGGTGAGATAGTAATTAGGCGGGCGTGGCGCTCGCAGCTTAAGCAGGTTCTTGCTTATCTTACCCTTTGCCTAGCTGCTGTACTACTTTCGATGCACTTTGATTGGAGTATTATAGAGGGCGAGCTAATCTCCTGGGGAGACACTCGTCTAGTTTTAAAATTACCCCTTTTCTCACTGGTTCCCTTAATGTCGTTAATGATGCTGATCGTACCAATTTACGACGCTACTTTGACCGTCGACTCTCGTGGAATCGAGATGCGACGAGGGATACTTGGGCTACGCCAGCATATTATGCGAGTTCGGTTCGAGGATATTCGAGGCGTAGAAGTTGATCAGACACTGCTTGAACGCATTTTGAACGTCGGAACGCTAGGGATCGGCACGGCAGCCCAATCAGATGTTGAGATATACATCGATGGCATTCCGGCGCCGCTCGAATTAAAGGAGATGATTCAGTCGGAAAAGGATCAACGTTTGCGTGTTAGATCAACTTCTCCGACTAGAAGCACGCCTTTGCAAGCTGCATCGGGCGCAGATTAGAGTATTTTGAAGTTTAGGTTTTTTGTTTTTATTGTACGTCGAGGTTTTATGAGGAAATTTAATTCGCGGGATCATCTGAATCTCGTTTTTACTGTGATAGTTGTAGCCTCATCCTGGGCTCCCTTGATTGCTCAGGCAAATGAAGTAGAGCTTGGCAACCTAAAGAATCGCATCGCCAGTATTAAAAATGACACGTCAGCTCCGCGTGCAACTATTGTTGGCAACACAGACTTCGAGCTCTCAGTCGAAGATCTTGAGAAGCGAAATGCGGAACTTCAAAGGGTAGAGGATTCGCTGCTCCGGAATGACTCTGTTTCTCGCGCGACCACCCAAAATGACAAGATAGTGTCAATCACCCGTGCTGCGGATGAAGACGCTGAAGAGTTGGTGGAGATCAAGGAACTTAGTGCTCCAAAATCTAATTCATCCCCGCGTTTAAAAGACGAACCAAAACTTGTGCCTTTAATTCAACGGGAAGAAATCGCAACAGAGGATCTGAAAGTAATCGAGAAACCGATTGACCCCGAAGCTCTCGCGGCCAAGGCGGAGTTGAGAAAGAAATCTCAAGAGCTTGCTTCGATATCAAAAGCGAAAGGTGAATCTGACACCAAGCTTAAAGATGCTCACTCCAAGATCGCCGATCTTTTAAAGGAGCTTGAAGAGACAAGAAATCGTCTGATGATTGCGGAGACTCAGGTTGACCGCTTGGCTCGCATAGTCGACCAACAATCGCAATCGAAGGCTGGCCAATCAGGCGCGGCGACATCGAAGCAGACAAAGGCAAGTGGAGCTTCCCGTCCTAGCGCCGAGCCGCAATCAGCTGGTGACATGCCGGTAGCCACGGTAGTCGTCGATAAGGCTAATTTAAGAGCGGGGCCTGGCCCACAACACTCAGTTCTTATGGAAGTCGGGAAAGGCAGCCGGCTGGCAGTTGAAGATCGATTGAAGGATTGGTATCGAGTTACCACTCCGACCGGCACACGCGCTTGGGTTTCTTCGGATGTGATAGCGTTCGGACCAGATTATCAATCTTCTCCGACACAGACAGTTAAGATCAGAGGATTCGATGCTAGTCTTGAAGATAAAGCTTTCGAGCTTATTCGCAATCGTACTCAGTAGCAGCCTGGTGCTGCTGCTCGCTGGGGTTCCATCTGGAGTCGCTAATATTCTAGGTAGCGTGGAGTTTGTCTATCCAATCATGGCTCCAAAATTATCCAGCGGCTTTGGCAATAGAAAGCACCCAATCAGACGGGTTGTGCGGCACCACGACGGAGTGGATTTAGCAGCGCCCGAGGATGCTCCGATTCGCGCGATCGCCGATGGCTATGTAGTGTTCGCCGGAACCTACGGAAGCTACGGCCGATTGATAGTAATTAGGCATAACGATAAAGTTACAAGTCACTATGGGCATTGCCAAAAATTAAATGTCGAAGTCGGACAAAGAATTGCGGCCGGAAGAATAATTGGAACTGTGGGAAGCAGCGGCGCTGCAACCGGTCCACATCTTCACTTTGAAATTCGATTAGATGGGAAGGCGCTGGACCCGTTCAAGCTTATACCCGAGCTGACAACAAGAGGGGAAGGTTAACCCTTCGCTCTACGAAATATTCGTAGTTGTGTCTAATCAATAGCGAGACTATTCCTAACATACAGCTCTAGCTAAGCCGATAGAGAGAGAGGGCTTTTCTCAAGAGGTTGGCAAACGTGTGTTTAAACAGATTACTTAACTTAATAGCTCTTACGTCAGTTATAGTAAATATTGCCAATCCGTTTACGCCTGCCTACGCCCAACTTTCAATTACATCGCCAACCGCAGGTGGCGTACAGGTATCTTCTCCACCGGACTATGCGACTGATGTACTACAAAACCCTTGGGACTTCGACGGAGCGGGAGATCTTGCCAACTACATCGAGAGCGCGGACAACGGAAGCGGACTTACGAATATCGGCGTAACCGCCGGTTATCTCGGGTTTACGATTGCAAGTGCTGATAACGCAGTTATTCATCTACTATCTCCTGGGCAATGCAGCACAAACTTTTCCGGAAAGAGCGGTCAAAGGTATCCGATTGACTCTACCAAGTACCGGTATCTTACAATCTTCATGGAAACTACTGCCGGGTCTGAACTTAGGGTACGTTGGTATAGCGGCTGTGATTACTCAACCAAAATCGTTCGAACAGCCGCATCAACCACCAAAGTTGGCTGGAACTTAATAACAATAGACTTACAGACTGTCGGTCGGGACCAGACGGTTGGGACTGTCGGAGAGTGGGATGATCAGGACGTAACTGGCCTAGCGATTGAACCCGGATATTCCGGTGATGTAAAGATCTATTGGGTAACGTTGACGGAATCACCGCCTGCTGGAAACAGTCACGCACTCTCCTATAGCTTCGCCTCAGCTGCGGGTGCGACACGTTACAGCATGTTTTTAGATGACAATGCCACCCCCTTAGACGGCTATGTTAAGTCGATAACTATTGCTGCCTCAACTTCGCCCGCCACTAATATTACTTCAGATTATCTTTTATCCGGATCATACACCGTAAACGGCCTAGCCACGAATGACTGGGCTACGCTCCAGGGAAACGCTTGGGATATGAGCGATAGTTCTGACATATATACGGCAAGTGGCATAAGCGGTGGGACATTTTCCTCGGGAACATTTTGCGGAACAACCACTTCGACTAACTCTTACGTTTTGCTCAGAAACTTTAACAGCACCTTTAGTGGTACTGACTTTAACTACATTTCCCTGAGAATGACGGTTAGTACAAACAGCTCCGGCGCTGGAGCCGCTATTCAGGCCTTGAACGCAAGTCAATCTACAGCGCTTGCCACCAAGTACTTCCAATCTACTTCCGGGACCAGCCTCTACCAATATGATCTGACGGCCAGCGGAATATCTGGCCAAACGGTCGGCTATATTAAGATCCAACCGACAGACGTTTCTGGAACAAGCTTTTGCCTAGACTGGGTTTCCGTAAGAGCTGGCTCCGAATTTGTCGCCTCGCTAGATTCGCCGACTATACTTACTTCCCCGGGTAATTTGATAGTTAACGATCCGCCGCGGCTTAGCATTCTTCAGCCGGATGATAAGGGCGGCGCAGACTACGCTGCTACTGTGTTAGGGAATCCTTGGAACTTTGATGACAGCGCTGATGTGGCCTCATTCTCGAATGTTTCTGCGGAGATTTATCCAAACAATAGAGTCGACAATCTACAAGGAGACTTCTTCCATGGGACGAGCAACTCTAGCGGCGACCCATACCATACGGTTCTTCAGGAAAGTCTGAACTCAAGCATATGCATCGATACGTCGCGTTATAGAAACGTTTGGTACAAGCTCTTATTGGAAACAACTCAAGACGTGGTTAATGGATCAGTAATTCGGATTGTTTGGAACAAGAGTACCTCTACGGTTAGCACGTTTTTCAATGGTGATGATACTATTAGCTTCGATGGCTGGAATGAGTATGTTCAAGACATGAGCAACATTGAACTTGAACCGCTGCTCCACCCCGACCCACCCGCCACCCCATGGGCTAACGCCTCGTGT
>CAZJXY010000066.1:0-12265 GCA_964549925.1 uncultured Bdellovibrionales bacterium
ATACCTTAACTTTTTGCAGAAAGCTTTTGAGGGGTGGCAGCGCGGTGAGGGGGAGCTAGGTCGCGATTTTGTTACGGAGATTTACACACCGGCGACTTTTATTCCACGCCGCTCTCACCCTAAGCTCCCACAATCTTTGTATGGCCAAGCCGGATATTATGGGACTGATACCTTTACGCCAATCATTAAGGGTACTTTTGAGGCGGCGCTAGCCTCAGCGAATTCAGCCTTATCTGCGGCTGAAGCTATCCTTAACGGTGATCGCTCGGCCTTTAGTATGTCTCGTCCTCCCGGGCATCATTGCGGAAAGGACTTCAGCGGAGGTTTTTGTTATTTAAATAACGCTGCGGTTGCTGCGAAGTTTCTCTCGAAAAGAGGAAAGGTCTCCATTTTAGATATCGATTTTCATGCCGGGAACGGCACCCAAGATATTTTCTATGATTCGGCTGAAGTTTTAACCATTTCAATTCATGGCGACCCGGTTAAAGCTTATCCGTTTTTTGTCGGATACGAAGATGAGACTGGAGTTGGAGAAGGAGAAGGGTTTCATCGAAATTTTCCATTAGCCGAGGGTACTGGAGATAGTGAGTACATGCGGATTTTAGACTCGGCTCTAAATCTTGTCAGCCAATTTAATCCGACGGCCTTGGTCGTATCTGCTGGGATGGATATTTTAGAGAGCGATCCGTTGGGAAATTTTAAGCTCTCGATGAAAGGGGTTGAGCAGATCGGAGTAAAAATTGAGAGTTTAAAGTTGCCGACGCTATTTGTTATGGAGGGTGGGTATAATCACGAGGCGTTAGGGGAAGGGTTTTTGAGGTTGCTTGAGAAGTTTACTTAGAATATCTAGATTCCAGGTAGAGTAGCGTCAGTAGGCAATGCAGTTTCGGAGTGTCCAGGTTGAGATAACTCCATGATCATAAATACTGTATCTTCGCCGTAAGTTCTCAGCTTCTCTAAAACCTGAGGGGCAGGTTCGATTACTTCTCTATATCCGTACCTTTCCCAGTAAGTTTTTGAATTCTGCACGGCAAATAGGCAAGACTTGGTAAGTCCGATCGATTCTGCTTTTTTTAGCGCTTCTTCCATTAAGATTTTTCCGGCGCCGAGTTTACGTGCTTCGGGTAAAACAGCGAGGTCGTGGATGTAGAGTGCATCGGCGTTATCTGGAACGGAATATTCGGAACTATTTAACCCAGGTGGTTTAGTGCTTGTGCAAGGCAAGGCGATTAGGTATGCGCAAAGCTTCCCGTTTTCTTTTAATCCAAAACAGGTATCAGGTGTTGCGGATAGTTTAGCTCGGAAACTTTCGGGCGACTCAATCAGATCGTCTCGGTAGCAGGCTCGTTGGATTGGACTAATAGCATCGAGATCGTCGACCGATAGATGAGCGATAATTAGGTTGTGCTTGGGGGCGAGCATAGCTCGGCGATAATACTATGAGATTGGAGCCAAAGTCATTTATTAAGGGTCTTAAGTGGTTAGCCGTTCTAGTCTGAAGTTAATCGTTGCATTTATCGTTTCATGTAATTGGATCAAATACAGCAAACCTGCTGATAATACTTGTTATTTACAGATATAAATCGTTGCAATAATTGTTGCAACTTTAGTTGATTATTTGGCATAATAAGCGATCATGAGGGTCGGGTGAACACAGTCCTAGGAGAGAGGGTGTTGGCAGCGCTTAGGGGAGCCCCAGCGCAAAATAGTCGCGAGCTAGTCTCTAAGCTCGGTATTTCACGGGCAACATTGACCCGGGCGATTAAGGCGCTAGGCTCAATAATATTCACCACGGGAGCCGCACGTAGCACAAAGTACTCACTTCGTCGACCTATCAGGAATTTGGGCGACACTTTTCCTGTCTACCGAATTAACGAAAAGGGGGAATGTATTCACCTGGGCGAGCTTGTTTCACTTTTTCAACATGATTTCTATGTAAGCCCCAGATCCGATCTCATTCGCTCGGCATATTATCGAGATATCCCGTATTGGATGAATGATCTTAGACCATCCGGCTTCCTTGGTAGAATGATAGGAAAGAGGCACCCTGAGCTTGGGTTTCCAGCAGACATTCGGCTTTGGAGCTCGGATGACTGTCTTCAGTACCTCTCGACTCTGGCTTGGGACCCGATAGGTGAAATCTTAGTTGGGGAACGAGCGTATGAACTCTATCTAAAGTACTGCGAAGATCCGCCCAACTTAGTTGCAGAAGAGCATAGATCGATCCAATATCCTCAGCTGGCCCATGAAATCATGAGTTTCGGCACAGCCGGCTCTTCTGCTGCGGGAGAGCAACCTAAGTTTTTGGCCGTAAAATTTCGAAAGAGTGGTACGCGGATTGCTCAGACACCGGTATTGGTTAAATTTTCCCCCGAGGGCTCCGATGCAAGTTCGCGTCGGTATCAGCAACTTTTGGTGAGCGAGGATCTAGCCTTAAAGGTGTTGCACGATGCTGGAATACCAACCGCAAAATCTGAACTTGTTTACTATGGAGATTCCGTATTCTTGGAGCTTGAGCGGTTTGACCGGGTCGGCTTAAAGGGTAGACGTGGAGTAATTTCCCTACACTCAATCGATCTGGAGTTTTTAGGGAACTTGGGTAACTGGGTAGAAATTAGCGAAGGCTTGCGTAGAAAGGAGCTAATCAGTCAAAAAATCTTTGAAGAGATCATGCTTAGGTACTATTTTGGGCTGTGTATTGGGAATACTGATATGCATGCGGGGAATCTCTCGTTTTTTACTGAAGGTGAAAAGATTACCGGACTGGCTCCCGTATATGATATGTTTCCCGCGGCATTTATGCCGATTCAGGGACAGCTGCCTGCACTACGCTTAGATCGTCCGGTATTGTTACCGAACCATAGGGAGTATTGGGAGGAGGGGAAGAGGTTGGCTCAGAAATTTTGGAGAGAGGTTGAAGAGAGGTTGGGGTTACAAGTGGAGCACAATTTTTGATAGGCTATTAATTTCGATACCGGACCGTAACACTCTCGATTTCGTCGTTGGAGAGCTGCCGTATTGATACCTCGTCCTTGGGAGTGAGCATAACTAGGGTATGATATAACGAGGCAAGAGGGAGAGTCCTTATTGAATAATCTAAGGCTCTGCTAGTATAAGTTTCTGAAAGCAGAAGGATTAATTACAATTGCGTGAAGTAGCTTAAATCCAAACAACATCTCCAAGTTTCGGGGAAGCTCCTTGATTACGGGTCGAAATCGAGAGAATATTCTGGTCTATGGCAGAAACAACAGGTTCAGGCACAACAACTCAGACGATTGCATTACAGCCAACGGCTGGAAAGTTTGATTTTCATGAGGCTCCACCTTTTGCGGTGGCGTATCTTAGCACCTATTACAATCAACCCCCTACGGCTGACGAGACGGCGGTTTCTCTATTCCTAATGGAGCAATTTAAAAAGAAGAAACCTACCGGGAGATTTTTAGAATTGGGATGTGGGCCGACTATTCATCATATCTTTCCATTCGCGCCGCATGTAAGTGAGATTCATATGGCGGATTACCTGGAGGATAATCTTGAGCAGGTGAGACTATGGCGCGGTGCAGCACCACGAGCGCATGATTGGGCGCCGTACGCTGGAATGACGCTGCGGCATGAAGGGGTCAAAGATACACCTGAGGCTGTGGCGAATAGGGAGGAGTTGGCTCGAAAGAAGATTACTAGGGTAATGCATTGTGATCTTAAAAATGAGATCCCGCAGGAGTTTGTTGGACGGTACGATTGTGTTGGGTGTTTTTACTGTGCTGAAGAGATCGGGATTAGCATTCCGGAATGGCGTGAGGTTGTTCGCCGGGTAGGAGATTATCTAAGGCCAGGCGGGATGCTCTATATGGCGGCGCTAGCTGGGATGAATAAGTACGATGTGAAGGATGCGACCGGGACGGTGGTAGAGTATCCTTGTGCGTGTATTACAGAGGAAGAGATTAGAAGTGGATTGCCGCTGGTGGGATTTAAGGGAGAGACCTTAGCGATTAAGTCTTCTGAGATTGCTCATCCTGATTGTGGGGTGACTGGAGCGCTGATGGTGGCGGCGGAGAAGAGGTAGGGGTTGCGGCGCCACCGAGTTCTACTTTTCCAACTGCAAGAATTATTAAGCCGAGAATAATAGTAGCGAGACCTATCCAAGTTAGTCGATTCGGCCGTTCACCCAGAAGGAAAACTGCGGTGGCAGTTGTAAACATTACAATTCCGACATTCGCGTATCCACTCATCTTGGCAAGAGACGTCGTGGCCGCTAAATAACCGAAAACCAAGTAGCCAAACGGACCAATTAGTAAAACCAGAGTTAGGGATAGACCATCCTTGGAATATCCCCATTTAGCAGAAAAGTAGTCTGCGGTGGTGAATATTGCCGAACAAAGAAGGAGTAACGCGATATTTTGTGCCATTATTTCAACTGAACCCAGGAGATAAACAAGTTAGAACCTTGATTAGACGTCGAGAATTAAGGAAAATGCAGGGGTCAAAGATAGAGGAAATTCGGTATGAGTTCAAATACTATTCCCAATAGAGAAATACAGATAACCTCTTTTGACTCAGCTCCCGACTACGCGTCCAATTATCTTCGTACCTTCTTCATGGGAGATCCGGTGCCTGATGTTCAAGCTCTGATGGGATTCTTGGCGGGTGAGTACAAGAAAATTGAAGGTGTGCCGACTATACTAGAAATTGGTTGCGGTCCAATTATAAATCAAATTGTGTCAGCAGTTCCGTTTGTTTCCTCCATTCACATGGCCGATTACCGGCAGGATAATCTTGATCAGATAAGGAAGTGGATGGATAAAGACCCACAGGCGCACTCCTGGGGTAGATATACGCGATATGCCCTAATGTGTGAGGGGATCATTCCGACTGAAAGAAGTATTAGGGACAGAGAGGAAGAGACTCGTCGGAAAATTCAACAGCTAAGTTTATGCGACCTCCGTAAGGAATATCCTTTTGGAATACCGTTGCAGTATCAGGCTGTGTCTTGTTTCTATACAACTGAACAAGCTAGTACTAACCTGGAGGAGTGGAGGAGCGTGTATCGGAATTTGGCCGCCTTAGTTGCACCGGGTGGACGATTATTCAATTGTGCAGTCGGACACACCGATCACTACGTTCTCTACGATAGTTCAGGAGCAACCCATTATTACCCAGTACCTCGGTTATCAGAAAAAGACTTCGAGCAAGCGTTGAGAGAAAATGACTTCGATATGTCTAAGTCTGTCGTGAGGTATCAGTCCCTGTCAGGGCAAGAAAGTGAGGGTGTATACGGGGTGATCTTAGTGTCAGCTGTAAAGTCTATTTGAGCCACTGCCCCATAGTTCCCTGTTCCTCTAGCAACTAGAGATAGACGTGCCCCTAGGCCAGAAATGCCCCTATAGTCGCTATATGAGGCGATAAGGTTCCCACGAACTAGCATCCATTCTGAGCTTCCACCTTTAGATTATCGTCTGGACAGCCGATTTAATAGGCGGGAAATCGCTGACAGTACTTATTGCCTATATGACGCTGCAAAGACGAGCATTAATTATCATTTTGATCACCATTTCTTGTATTCAAGGCTCTCTCTATCTCTTCATCGATCAGGTCTTACTTGGTGAGTTTCGAAAGATTGAAGAGAGTACGGTACGGGGACATGTCAGTCGTGTGTTGCATGCATTTGAAAACAATGAACAGCAACTTGCAAATAAAGTAGGCGACTGGGCGGCATGGGATGACACGTATGAGTTTATAGTCAATGGCAATAAGAACTATATAGAAGAGACCTTCAATTTCCTAACGCTTTCTGCCATGCAACTCCGCCACCTAGTCTACTTCGATAAGGCCGGCAATCCCAAATACGACAATGAAGTCTTTTATCGTCAAGAGAAAGTAGATCACATTCCGCCGGCAACATTAGAGCTTCTTCGTAAAGCTCCACTAGCCTTAAGCGAGACCCAACCAGTCTCAACCGGAAGTCTACTACTAGACCAATCCTTAGTACTCTTTGTTACGGCTCCTATTGTAGATAGTAAAAAGGAAAAACCAGCGCGTGGTGCAATCTTAGGTACGATCGACGTAAACTCTAAGATGATTAGCAACATAGCGAACCAAACCAACCTCTCCTTGACAGCCTTTAGAGTCGGAATTGATGCGATTGGTGTTCCCGAAGAAAACGCGATTCATGCCCTGCAAAAAGGAGAGTCCGCTATTATCCGCGAAGCTGGTCACGAAATGCTTCACGGCTATGGGTTACTGCGTGACGTGACAGGAGCCCCAGCACTGCTGTTTAGGATTGATAACCCTCGCTCGATTTATCACCAAGCATTAAACATTCGCGACTTCATGCTGATTAGTCTCGGCATAGCGGGGCTAATTTGGGGCTTTTTAGCCTGGGTGCTGATCAGTAAGTGGATACTCCGTCCGCTTACTAGGTTGAGCGTTGAGATGCGAGAAATTGCCTCAAAGCGCATGAGTGCGCTTAGACTTCCCTCAACACAAAAGGGACACTCACTAAAGCTCAGAGCCGCCGTGATTATGACCGTGACCATGGCAATCTTAGGCGTTGCGATTACGGTAATCTTTTCGACAGTGCTGACCAAAGAATTCCAGCGGATCGAGTTAGGCGAGATGGGCGATAACGTAGAGCGTGTCAGAAGGGCGATGGATGAGAGAAAGGCAGACATCCTCTCAAAAACCCTCGATTGGGCCCAGTGGGATGATACTTACCAATTTGTGGTCGATCAAAACCAAGAATACGCAGAAGCAAACATTATTCACGAAACCCTTGCGGCTATTAATATGAGCCACGTGTTGTACTATAACACGAAACAGCAACTAGTGACTGGAAGATTCGTTGACTATGACGCTGACACGTTCAGTGTGCTAACAAATAAGGATCAGGAGCCGGTCGAACCTTTTACTGCGCTGATTAAGGCTTCGACCGAACCATCAACCGGGTACGTAAAGTCCGGAAAATCTTTGTATCTTGCCGCCCAAAGTCCAATTTTAGACACGAGTAGAGAAAAACCGACTCGGGGCTACTTCCTATTCGCCACCCCGATAAACTCCTATTTTAAGGACACCTTGGCGAAACAGGTCCAACTAAATCTGGAAATTATTCTTCCTGAAAACGAGCACGACTTCTTGAAGGATGAGACGGCCACAGAGAGTCCCACTGTGTTTACTCGCGGCCAATCTGATAATGTCGGATACTTACGCTTAAACGATTCGAATGGTACCCATGTTCTTACTGTGAGAGTGATTGCTCCACGCAGCGCATTTATTCAAGGGCTGGAAGCGAAAAAACTCCTGACTATCTGGCTGGCAGTGGTGAGCATCGTATTTTTAGCGATGACGCTGTACGCCATTCAGCGCTGGGTAATCGCACGAGTTGAAAAATTAAAACTTGAGCTAATCGAGAAAACCGCCGGTGTGTATCAGCCGAGCGAAGGTACGGGTGTCGAGAAAGACGAACTTTCACGTCTCTCAAACGATATCAATTCGATGTTAACCGCGCTTAATCGTGCTCAAGATGAGCTGGTCCATGCCAAGGACGCAGCCGAAGCCGCAAACGCTGCCAAATCAACCTTCATCGCTAAAGTCAGCCACGAACTTCGCACTCCAATTCATAGCATCATCGGCATGCTTAGAATCGTCTTGAAACAAGAATCAAACCAATCGCGCAGAAAACACCTCGGCATGGCTCGCGACGCCGCCTACGCCTTGCTTGGCACAATCAACGACATCCTTGATTTCTCCAAAGCCGAAGCCGGCATGCTCTCTGTTACCCCAGTCGAGTTCGGATTTACGGAAACTTTACGCGAGACCCTTCGCACCGTAGCCCCCAAAATTTACGAACGCGAAAACATAGAATTCCTAGTCGAAGTTGACCCAAAACTCCCCCAAAGGTTCATCGGCGACCCAGTTAGACTAAAGCAAATCTTGGTAAACCTTCTCGGTAACTCCGCTAAGTTTACAAATAAGGGGTATGTCAAATTAGATGTCACGGTCTCTGAAACCACAACCGAAAAGGCAACCCTTCGCTTTGGCATAACTGATACCGGAATAGGTATCGCTGAGGATCGAATCTCTTCGATCTTTGAGCCGTTCACCCAGGCCGATGACTCGGCGGTGAGAAGGTATCAAGGTACCGGACTTGGATTGACCATCGTAAAGCAGTTAGTTGAAACCATGGGAGGAAAAGTTTCTGTTACTAGTCAGATGGGGAAAGGGAGTGTTTTTACTGCAGAGATTCCATTTGGATTAGTCTCCGGCGACACCAAAATTTCCCAAAACACTCTGCTTCGCGGCCGCACCGTAGTAGTACTCGATCACTCACCCGAAAGAAGAAACTCCCTGCAGAGGCTCTTCGTTCAGGCCGGAGCGACTGAAGTGCGCTCCCACCCCTCGCTTGAACTTCCAACCGGCTCAATTCTAGTCGCTAGCGGCGAGATGCTTGAGCAATCTCAACACTGGGCTTACCTAGAAAAGTTCTTGGATCAACATGGAGCTGATAGTGTCGTTACGCTTCATACCCCGAGTCAGCTAACCTTAAGAGAGAGGTTGGGTGATTTAGGCGTGACCAAGATGCTAATTCGCCCGGCCGTCCCTTCAGATATTCTAGAATCAATACAGGGCGAGGGAGTTGTTACTTTAGATGAGGATGAGCAAATGCACGATCAAACTCCGAAGTTACCGAAGCTAAAGGTGCTAATAGCAGATGATACTCCAACGAATCAGATAATTTTGCAGGATATGTTGGAGGAAGCGGGACATGAAGTTACAACAGTGTTAAACGGCCAAGAGCTTCTGGATAAGGTTATAGGAGCGATAAGCTCGGGCGCTAAGTCGCCATTTGATATCGTCTTAAGTGACGTTCAAATGCCACAGATGGATGGAGTGAGCGCCGCAAAAATAATCCGTGATACAGAAAAGACAAGTTCGAAGTTTCATCTTCCGATAATTATGGTAACAGCTCATGCCTTCCCCGAAGAAAAGCAGAGAATTTTGCAGGCCGGTGCGGACGATGTAGTGACCAAACCGATTGAACCAAATGATCTGTGGAAGAAAATAGAACGAGTTATATCTGAATCGAGCACCACCTCTTTCGCTCCTCAGTCGCAGACTATGATCGAGACAATCACTCACCCGTTCCTTTCTCCAGAGGAGGAGTTGTTGCAGGTCACAGCGAGAATTTTGGCGGAAAAAGGGGGAGAGTGTACTCAAATCCTAGACATCGACGATTTATTGCGTAGAACCGGAAAGAGCGCCCGTCGTGCTCGCAGGATTTTGGATGCATATCTCCAAGGACATTCCGGATTGGTAGGTTTATTGCGGGCCGGTAAAGAGGCTAGAAACGCCGAAGCGTTGCGCCGCGCTGCTCATGCTCTTAAGGGCACATTACTTGATACCGGCGCGGGGAAAGTTGCTGCCATCGCCGCAAGGATTGAGAATCTCAGCGCCGAAGGCAAATTGGATGAGGCGCTAGCTCTTTGCGAGGAGCTTGAGCGAGGAACGGAATCAGTTTCTGAGGTCACTCAGCAAATTCTTGGTGAGATCAGCGCCTAGCGTCTAAATAATTGCAGTTGCAATATCCACTTTATAAGCGCTACGATTACTCATGTCTCCAACTGCTAAAGAACTAAACGATATTGCTGAGCGCTTTGCTCTCGATTTGATCATTTTGTTTGGATCCCGAGCTACGGGAAAGTCTCACCCTGAGAGTGATTGGGATATCGCTGTTCGCAGTCGTGACGTATTAAGTTTAGATAATCGATTAGATCTTATCGGTGAATTTGAGAGATATTACGGTAGTCAGATCGATCTGGTTGATATTCGAACGGCCGGTCCGGTTTTATTGGCCTGTATGGGCGAGAAGGGTAAGTCTCTTTTTGAGAAAGGGCGGTCTACTTTCGCGGAATTTAAATTGTTTGCTCTAATGCAGTATCGTGATGCGCGGCCGCTGTTGGATGCTTTCGCTGAACGAAATCGAAAACTTTTAGCCGACATTAGCGAAAAATGAACCCGATAAGTTACGACTTACTCGAAAGGAAAAAGGCGGTTTTGCTTGAGGAGCTGAGTTTAATTAAAAGCATTAGTAAGGATTATTACGATAGGCGTGGTGAAAAATTAGTACAAAATGCATTATTGCACTCGATGCAAAATGCCATCGCTGCTGTCATAGACAGCGCTCAGCATATAGTGAGTGAGAAAGGTGCGACTGCCGAGAGTTATTCTGATGCAATCGATAAACTGGGAGTGCTGGGTGTTTTGGATCGAAAGTTTGCAACAGAGTTTTCACGCGTTGCAAGATTGCGAAATGTTATGGTTCATTTGTATGAGAATATCAATTTTGAGTATATCTGGTCGTTGCTGCCTAAATTTGTGAGCGACTGCAACTCGTTCCTAAAAGCTCTGGAAAAAATTTAGGACGAGTGCTACTTTCCTAACCCAAAAAATCCTCTGATTCTCTCCACGATCTGTGACCCCTCTTTCGGTATGATTCTCTGTAAAGCCGATCCGCTGGTAACGCTGTCTTTAGCTTCCTTTAACCCTGAGCGGCGTTGCTCGACCACCTCAGCCAATTGTACCGCGAGTTCGGGACGGCTTTGTAATATCGGAGCAAGAGCTTCCTTATAGATGGTGATGAGCTTTAGATCTTCACTAGCGATCACACCCGCAGTTCTAACTTCTCCGGTAAGCAGCGCGATTTCACCAAAATAATCGCCTGGTCCTAGTTTCGCCAAGACGGTCTTTGAGCCATTATCACCGGCGATTACCACCTCGACTCTCCCGCTTAAAATAATATGCATCGAGTCGCCGCCTTCACCCTGAGAGAACACAAGTTCGCCGCTACCGTACTCTTCGATGATTGCATCTTCGGCTAATTCATTAATTTCCCGAGGCTCTAAGCTTGCAAAAATCGGCAGACGCGCGATCTGTTGTCGGATGATCTCAGTTTGGGTCTCTGATTTATACTGCGGCATCTCGGTTTTTAAAACTGTACGAATAGGATAGGGAATAGTTAAACCGTGCCGTCTCGCTGCGTACCAAACATGAGTGTAGAACTCTTCACGAATTTCGGGAAGTCGATCATACCGTTCGGTGAAGACGCGCGGCTTATAAGTTATGGCGCTCTCACCAAATCCGGTCATGCGAATCGATATCCCCATTGGAAGAATATCTTTGGTGCGCCGAGCACATTCATTTAGTACACGCTTCACTTTATTTGGAGGATCGTCGTACGAAAAGCTAAGATCCAGATCGAATCCGTGAACTTGGGTTGAGCGTGAAAAGTTGGTTATGCGCTCTCTTGCCAATACGGAGTTAGGGACGACGACCATATCTAAACTTCGCGGCTGAATATAAACTGAGCGCCAATTCAGATTGATAACCTGCCCCTCGATCTCTCCAACCTTGATCCACTCACCGACTTGAAAGGGTCGCTCAAATACTAAGGAAATTCCGGCAAACAGGTTGCCCAGAGTCTCTTGAAGTGCCAAGCCGATAACGAGTGAACCGACTCCTAACGTAGCCAGAGCGCCGCTAAGGTTACTCTCCCAGACGTAACCGATTACAAGGAAAGCACCGACCGCGATTACGGCAAACCTGATCAGATCAACTAGTAATCCGGGAACTCTAGCGCGCCACGAAGTGTCATCCTCGGTAGTGAAAAAAAGCACTCGTACCATCGATACCGAAACCCATATGGCTCCAATTCCGAGCGCCGTCTCTAAGAGTTTAATCGCTGTATGATTCTCGGGCAGCCGAAATTCTATTAAGGAGAGAGCGAGAAGTGTCATCAGCGGAATGATCCAGTTGCGGAAGAAAGCGAAGATTCCAGCCAGTGGCCGCTCACGCTTCTGCAACCCAGTTGCGATTATCGAGGTTAAAAGGAGCAAAGAAAGCGAAATGGTAACAATTAGTTGCCAAGCTGGAAGTGCATTAGTCATAGCTTGGGAATCTATGTAATTTCCATTAGATATTCAAGTTCTTGGGGGGTATACTGTAAAGCTTATGAGCAATTTCGGATTGAGCAGGAACTATACACCGCTCGTCTTGGCAGTGGCGCTTATTCTACCCGCAGTGACAGCGTTTGCGTCATTCGAACTCGAGAGTCTAGAAATCTGTTACATCGTATTGATTGTATCAACATTATTCTTGCCCAGCGTTAAATACACCGTAGGGGTTACTCTAGTCACGATTGTTTTTCTGATCCTGGAATGGCGGGTGGGATTTCGTGGAGCGGAGTGGTAGATTTCGGCCCCGCGCTACACGATTT
>CAZJXY010000067.1:0-12033 GCA_964549925.1 uncultured Bdellovibrionales bacterium
GAGACGCGGGCAATTCCTTAAATTCAGCTGTTCAGCGCATCGCAGCCGCTTCTCAGGGGAAAGAGGCCTCAGATCAAGCTCTTAAGAAAAGCGAGGAGCGATTTCGAGCAGGCTTAAGCACTTCTCGGGAGGTTCTTGAGCTGCAACGGAACAACTCCGAGGCTGAATTAGCTTTAGTTCAAGCACTTATAGACTTTCGAAATGCCGTGGCTCGCTGCCACTATGCTCGAGGAACTCTAAGGCAGTACTATGGCTTGTGAAGATAAATCGCCTCTGAATGTATCAATCGCAGGGGTTGGCTCGATCTCTCCTCTTGGTGCTACGCGCGAGCAAATTCTAAATTCATACCGATCTGGTGTTCATAGAATTTCTCGATCTCCTGCGCTCTCAGGAATTTATTTGTCTACACTTAGTGATGACCAACCGCTAGAATCTATTCGAGCCGAAGACAGACATAAGCGAGATCTAGATCGGGTTACCCTGCTTTCGCTCTATTCTGCACGCCAGGCGATTGAGTCCGCCGGATGGGAAGCAGGTAACCCCTCCCATTCAAGTGTTGTGATTATTGGATCCGCGCGCTGCGCCACGGGAGCGCTGGAGAATGAACACAGTAGTTTCTTAAATCACGGCTCCAAGATCTCTCCAACCGTATCGCCGCGAACAACATCGGGGAGTATTTCGAGTACGGTTGCCCAAGATTTACGGTTTGGTGAGCTTGCAACTACTCTCTCCTCGACTTGTACTTCTGGACTTCAGGCAATCTACTTTGGTGCTGCACTGATTAAGTCAGGCATGACGAATCGAGCTGTCGTTGGGGGTGCAGAGGCGCCACTTACAGACTTTGTAATCTCTCAGATGCAGGCCTTAGGAATTTATAGCGAGACTGAGAATGAGTTCCCTTGCCGACCATGTTGCATGGAGCATCAAGAAAGAAATAGTTTTGTATTAGGTGAAGGGTCAGCGGTTTTTGCGCTGGAGCAAAGTAGCCGCTCTAATTCAGACAAGCCGAAGATTCTCGGGATCGGGGCCGCATTAGAACCGCTGACTAGCTTCACTTCAATCTCACTCGATGGTAACGCGATTCATAGCTCCATGCAGCGAGCCTTAACGCAGAGTGGGCTCGAATCCGTTGATGCCGTCATTCTTCATGCACCGGGGACTCTGCATGGAGACCGTGCTGAACTAAATGCATTAAGTAAATTATTCGGTCCGAGACCTCCGCTCTTACTATCGAACAAGTGGTTGACCGGACACACCCTCGGAGCATCGGGGTGTTTGAGCCTCGAGCTTGGAGTTCTATTACTGGATGGGCTTGATCCGTCCGACTTTCCATATCCGGTCAGATTTGAATCTCGCCGGGAGAGAAATCCGCACTCGATTCGATCAGTGCTGATCAATTCGGCCGGGTTCGGCGGCCAAGCGCTATCGGTGGTTGTTGCCAAGAAATAAAAAACTTCGCGATCAACTATTTGGCAGTGCAGCGAAGTTTATCTAGATCAGCATCAGATAGAGCAAGTGTACGGTCAGAATTTATTTTTACATACTTCTGCCATTTTTCCGGAACGCTGCTATCTTCGTAAATTGCTTCAACCGGACACTCGGTCTCACACGCGCCACAATTGATACATTCGTCGGCATGAATCATTAACATACCGTAGTCGCGTTTCTTCCCGTCGGGATCGCTCTCGGTGTTATCGTTATCCCCCTTTCCCCCAGACTCAATAACCGGGGCGGGCTTTCCTACTTCCTCGTTAAAATTCTTCTCACGGATATTATAAAAACAATCTACCGGACAAACTTCGACGCAGGAGCGATCCTTAGTTCCGATACACGGTTCACAAACTACGTATGCCATATCAAGTATTAAAAAAGGTCAAAAACTCTGAGTGGAATGTAGGATAAGAGGAAGCTTTAGTGCAAGTCAGAGGAAAAAAGGCAAAAAAATAGGAGGTTATCCGTTTCCGAACAACCCCCTACTCGCAGAAAGGATGGTGTCATGCCTATGTAATAGAAATCGGCATTAGGGGGTTATCTTTAATAAATGGTGGCTAAATTTTCGGATTTGATCAAAATATTTTATTGTGTATTCTCAGTAAGTTATGCTTAGTCAGCGAAGGATTTTGCCAATTTTGGTGTCGATTGAAGCTCAGATCCTGGATGTATCTGAGCCCCTCTGACTAAGATGCCATGTCGGATCTTGGGACATGTATCGCTATATAAACATTCCAGCATTTATTCTCCTTACCCTCTTGGTTAACTTTTCGCATGCCCCTTCTGCGCAAGCAGAGGACGGAGATATACCTGCCATACTCAGTGCGCCAGCCCTAACGCCATTTGACAAGGACCCATCAACCTTAAGCATTACCCAACGATGGAGCGTAATGATCCATGGCCTACGCTATGCTCCACTGGACCCTTTCACTTGGGGCGTTTTGAAACGGGACACCACTGACAATCGAAGACTAGTGCCAATGCGACCGTTTTATCTGCGAAGTTCTGAAGATCGCGATTTTAAAGTCAAAGAAATTTCGGTCACATTTTCTTTTTATAAAGCCGACCCTGGCTATGTCGCACGTGTCCCACACATGAAAGACTCGATTCTAGAGATCGGATTCCAAGGTAAGTATCAACCCGATCCAAGTTCTCCGATCCCCCTAATCGATCAATCAAAAATTTTAAAACTCAGCGCGATTGAAATTATATCATCAGGGGTTTTCGAACGAACTCGCTCAAAAATCACTCCGATTAATTCGACTCGAATCGCAAATTTAGAAACGGGAGTGAAGTACTCAGTAGCCCTTAAGTTCTCCGACGATCAAATGCAAGCTTATTTAAACGATAAACAGATCGCACAAGTTGCAGACAAAAATATCAACCGTGGATTGATTAGTTTGATGACCGGTTGGAATCCTTTGGGGGTCGAGCAGCTTTTGATTACCTCTGACAACAAAGTAGAGAGCGGACTTTTAGATTATGCGAAGTTTAAGATTAACTGAAGTTGGTAAGGCCATTCTGGTGCTGGCGATGCTGTTGAGCATCGCGTTGATAATATATTTTTCTTCGCCTCCTATCACCAAAAGTATCTTAGGAATTTCGGTCAGGGGCGTTATGCTCGCCTCGTATGGATCAATATTATTGATATTTTTCCTGGGCTTTCAGCTTTCTACTACTCTAAAGCCCGGATGGTTAGCGCCGCTTTTCACCCTCGCTTTACTGCCCTGGTTGATTTACCTCACCGACCTCTCGCTTCCAACCAAAACTTTGGCAACTCTCATTATGATCTTTGCTGCCCTCTGGGGAATCTTCATGCGGAGAGAGAGAGACATTCAGGGATCTGGACTTCTATCTCTCGTTCTGACCCTCTCCTCATTACTTTTATTGGAACTCACCCTTCTTTCATTCTCTAGAGGTGAATTGGTAGCTGAGGTTGCAGCACCAAAGCGGCTCGTACCGCTCGACCAAGGGTTGGAAGCGTACAGAAAAATCGGCTTTAGAGGGAAGCGGGCCTGCGTCCGGGGTACAGAGGGCTGCCCAAAAGATCTCTACCGAATTGTCACTATTGGGGGATCTAGTGTCTATGGGGTTCCGATGGTTAGCCCCTCTTCCAATTTTAGTGCATTTCTAAATAAATTTTTAAATCAGGGTAGTAACGAACGTAAGTATGAAGTACTAAATGCCGGCATAGCCGGATATGGAGTGATGCAGATAATAGACTCTCTTAGACGCGTTGTAATCCCAACTAAACCGGATATGGTAATTGTTTCTACTTGGTACAATGACGCTACGGCTCAGCCAGGCTGGTATGGCATTCCCGGTAAATCCGACAAAGAGGCTTACGAATTCCTGTCTCTGTTGGCGAAAATTGAAGAGGTCCCGGGATTCAAGCGTATTTTTTATAGTCGAACCATCTCGCTGCTTAGATTCTATTTAGGCGAGATTCGACGAGTAATCTTGACGACAAAAAGCACCGAAGTACAAACTAAGAAAAAGAAGCGCATGAACCCCGATGAATTTCGATGGGGGCTTGAAGAGATTGTAAGTTTGAGCAAAGAGAACAATTTTAAACTGGTATTCGTAACGGAAGCGCTCAATCATAGTTTCAACTACGAAGATTCTCTAAAACGTCAACGCTATTACAGAGAGATGGACGAGGTTGGCAGACAATTTCATATCCCGATCGTTGACACTCTTACTCCCCTTTCAAAAAGGCGGGAGGAGTGGCTCTTTTATGATTTTATTCACCCCAACGTGGAAGGTCATCTTCTAATCGCAGAAGAGATCTATAATCAGCTTTTTGAAAAGCCGGCGCTCTGATACTCTCTTTTGCGTAATATGAGCGCGCCCCTAGTCTCTATCATCGTCCCTGTATTTAACCAGCTCTCCTATACGCGGAACTGCTTGGAGTCTATCTATAGTTGCACTGAAAAAGAGTTATTTGATTTAATTGTCGTTGATAACCATTCAACCGACGGTAGTCTTGACTGGATAATAGACTTTTCCAAGTCACACTCAAACGTACGCTACATCTCGCTGCCAGAAAATCGAGGTTTTTCACCGGCAGTAAACGCTGGAGCAGAACTTTCAAAATCTGAATTCCTACTTTTTTTGAACAATGACACTGTAGTGACTAATAATTGGCTCGACCCTCTACTTCAAGTCGGTCAGCAAGAAGGCGTCGGGGCTGTCGGAGCTAAACTAATTTACCCAGAGACTAACACAATTAATCATATCGGCTACGCATACAGCCGGGGTGCAGGCGGATTTGTCCCGATTTATCATCACTTTAATCCTGATCAAGATTGCGTAAATTACGAGCGTGAATTTCAGGCTATATTGGGAGCTTGTCTTCTGGTTAGGCGAGATCTATTCAATCAACTCGGAGGTTTTGCTCTTTACGGTTTGGAAGATATCGATCTTTGCCTAAAGCTGAGGGCACTAAACCTTAAAATTATTTATACTCCTAAGTCGACGGTTTATCATCATGGATCCGTTACCTTAAGAAATAGTTCGAGCGGGTCATTTCCGGTAACTACTGTCACTGAGTTCAATCGGGTTTGGCCACAAAGTTCCCTAGTCGCCGACGATCATCAACAATTTGCAATGGACGGATTCGAAGCAACCATTAAGCCCGACGGCTCAGTAGGATTCAAAGAGAATATCTCTACTTCTATGAGTTTAGTCAGCGACGCCAAGGAGACATACGCCAAGGGAGATCTGCAGCAAGCTCTAAGATTACTCCAAGATTCGTTAAGACTTTTTGGGCGCAATCGAGAGGCTTTGATCGAATTAATCGCGCTGCTATTGGAGAAGAACGACTTTAAATCTGCGCTTCCATATGCTAGCAACTTGGTCAAATATTACCCTGATTTCGAATTAGGAGTTAGCCTACTTCGCGAGATTAACGCACAATTAATCAGTCAGTAGCGCTTAACAGAAAGTAAGTTTAAGCTTCTTTGTACCAAGCACCGGAAAAGATTGAATTCTCCCGCGCCAAACCCCGCGATGATTGCTCGGTCTGAAAGCGAAGTATGGAGAGTAATACTTTGTCCGCTTGGCTGAGCTTTATCACATTTATCTTGGAAAGGCCTCCGCTATACCGCCATCCACAGGTAAACTGGCCCCCGTCGTGGGAGTCTGATCAGTAACGAAGAATAATACTGCTCTTCCGATGTCTTCCGCCGTAATTTTGCTTTTCAAAATATTTCTTTGGCGGTAAAACTCCTCGAGTTGATTAAGCTCTAAGCCCCTGGCCTTTGCACGGCCTGGACCAACCTCCCGCCACAATCCGCTGAGTTGCTCTCCTTCCCCAAAAATCGCATCTGGATTAATCATGTTGACCTTTACTCCAATCGCTCCAAGCTCGATTGCTGCGATTTTCCCCAATTGGGCACCTGCAGCTTTCGAGGCGCTATAGATCGAGAACTCTTTCCCCGGAGCAAATACATTTTTTGAGGAGATTAAGACGATATGTCCGGCGGTTCCTTGAAGCCGCAAAACCTCTGCACCTACTTTTATTGTATTTAGGAATCCGTGAAAGTTGATGTCCATGACCCGCTTTGCATCAGCTTCGGAGATTTTCTCAATTGGAGCCGAAAGAGCAACGCCGGCGTTCGGAATGATGATATCAACTCCGCCAAACTTTGTGACAACCTTTGCAAATCCATCTCGCACTGAAGCTTCAGAGGTTACATCCATTTGAACACTGAAGAATTTAGAGCCTGCTTCAGAGGCTGAATTGAATTGCAAATCTGTAATCGCGACCTCAGCTCCAGCATCTCTTAAAATGCGTGCGATCCCTTGACCGATGGTTCCCGCACCGCCGCTGATCACTGCCACTCGCCCAGATAAGGGTTTTGACTTCTGCAACTTTAGTTTGGCCTGCTCAAGACTCCAGTATTCACAATCAAACAGATCTACTTCTGCTAGTCCCTGATACTTGGAGTATTCAGATATCCTGGTCTTAACCGAAATGGTGTGTTCATAAATATCGGCAGCGATCGAGGCCGCGACGTAGCTTTCCCCTACCCCTAACATTCCAGCTCCTGGGATAAGAACTACCCGAGGCATGCAGTCCAATTTTTCTCGGCTAACACCACGAGCACTAGAGCAACGTTTAAAATAAGAATCATATCCGTCGGAGAATAGCCCTAGTACCCGATCGACAGGTCCATCCAAAATTAGAGGAAACTGCTTGGTGCGGATAACGTGATCCGGGGTCAACGGTGGAGTTTGACTTATCTTTAAAACACTTGGATCAGAAACAAACTGCAGTATCTCATCACTCGTACGAAATGCAGTTACGAACCTCTTTTTAATAGTGCCATCGTCATTGCGCAAAGCTAACCTACCGCGAACCTCAGGCAACATTCTAACAAGATCCGGAGTACTCACCTTTTGTAGTCTGATTGTAGAGCTTTTCTTTCTAGTTAGTCGGGCAACGAATTCCTCTGCTCGGTTTACAAGTTCAAGGTGGCATTCGTAACTCTGCCGCGCTGTGGCACCAACAGAAAATAGACCGTGTCGCAATAGTACCATTCCGATTGCAGAAGGGGTTCGTTCAAAAATCTCCGCGGCTAACTTTGCTAGGCCAAAACCGGGCATCACGTATGGAACATACACGACCTGATCTCCAAAACATGTTCGGGTATTTTCATCTCCATCGACCGTATTGGTTAAGGCAAGTATTGCATCGGCATGCGAGTGGTCGATAAACTTATGAGGCAGGAACGCGTGCAACAATGTCTCCACACTCGGGGTCGGTGCGCTGCAATCGAAAAGATGCGTTCGGAGTTCATTTACCATCGACTCATCTGAAAGTGAGGCAAGCTGTCGTAGCTTGCGTAGGTAGCTCAGATCCATGCCCGGATGTCCAGCTGGTTCGATCGAGGCAAGATCCCATCCGGAACCTTTGACATAAATTGCCTCAATGCTCTGGCCGAACAGATCTTTATGTACCGACTTGACTGAGGTATTGCCACCTCCGTGCAGCACTAATGTTGACTCTGCTCCGATCAACCTTGCAGAGTATGTGCGAAGCGCTAGGTCTTCACCATACACGGACGAGTAAGTCGAAATGTACTCAGCAGCTTTTTCATCAGACCATTTAGATGCTAACATTTTGATGGTTCCTCACTTACTAACTATCAACGGGGAAAAGCGATCGTAATCCCTCTTCACTTGCCTCACACACTCCGCGCTCGGTAATTAATCCGCTAAGTAACTTGCTTGGTGTAACATCAAAGCCTGGATTGCAGGCACGAGACCCCGGTGATGCGACTCGAAACTCTTCCAACTTACCAGATTTCGATTCTCCATCCATATACAGCACTTCCCCGTCGGAGCGTTCTTCAATTGGAACTTCGGAACCGCTCTTAATATTCCAATCAATACTAGATGACGGTACTGCAGCATAAAACGGCACATTGTTATCTTTAGCCGCGAGGGCCTTTAAGTATGTCCCGATTTTGTTGGTTACATCACCTGATCGGGTAGTTCGATCAGTACCGACAATACAAATGTCCACCTTGCCTTGCTGCATTAGATGGCCTCCAGCATTGTCGACTATAATTGTATGAGGAATTCCCTCCTCAGCAAGTTCGAAGGCCGTGAGCTTTGCACCCTGCATCCTCGGTCTGGTTTCATCCACCCAAATATGAAGTTTCATGCCAGCCCGATGCGCTAGGTAGAGCGGCGCAGTAGCAGTGCCTAAGTCCACTGTAGCAAGCCAGCCAGCGTTGCAATGCGTAAGCACGTTCACCACATCGCCGTGCTTACGCTCAGCGATTCGCTTTAACAATGGGAATCCCGCCTCTCCCATCCCTTTTGATTTTGAGACATCATCATCAGCCAAGAGTTGTGCGTTAGCTAAAAGTTTAGCTACGGCGGTCTTCCAATCCTTGCATCCCTTCATTACTTTTAACTGCGACTGTATAGCCCAGCGTAAGTTTACGGCCGTAGGGCGTGCTGTCAACAACCTGTCAACTTGCTTCTCAAAGATGGAAACTGTTTCGTTGGAGTACTCGGAATGCTGAGCGGAGATCTCCTTGGCGGCTAGATAAGCGCCAAAAGCTCCCGCCACGCCAATTAGCGGGGCGCCTCTTAGCCGCATCGCTTTAATCGCATCTTCCATCTGGGAAGCTGTTACTACCACTTCGGTCTTAAATTCAAACGGAAGGACACTTTGATCGATGATCCGTACCTGATCGTTTTCTAGCCAAATAGTCCGATAATCTTTCCCCTTTATCTTCATCGCGAACTTGAGATTAACCCAGGATAACGCTGTAGCCGCAACTCATATTTTTATGTTAAGACTGGATTTATGGCTTCATCTCAAAACATTCTCGGAATTATAGGTGGATCTGGACTTTATCAAATCGATGGACTATCGAACGTCGCTGAAATTGACGTAATAACACCTTTCGGCCCTCCCTCGGCGCCTGTCATTCGGGGCGAGATTGCTGGAATGAGGCTGCTTTTTCTCCCTAGACACGGCAGAAAGCATACGATCCTCCCCAGCGAGATAAATTACCGAGCGAATATTTTTGCCTTAAAGACTCTCGGAGCAAATTGGTGCCTAAGCATTAGCGCCGTGGGGAGTCTTAAGGAAGAGCTCTCACCCGGAACAATTGTAATACCCGATCAGATTATAGATCGCACCTACCTTAGAAAAAACACATTCTTTGGTGACGGTCTGGTTGCTCATGTTAGTTTAGCTGACCCATTCTGCCCAACACTGCGGAAAGCTCTAATGGAGAGTTGCCGGGAGTGTGGCAAGGAACTCGGCTTTAAGCATCATTCCGGCGGCTCATATGTTTGTATGGAGGGCCCAGCCTTCTCGACCCGGGCAGAATCCCTGCTCTACCGCGAGTGGGGCGCTAGCGTAATTGGAATGACTAACCTCCCTGAGGCTAAGTTAGCCAGAGAGGCCGAGATTGCGTACGCTACATTGGCGCTCGTAACCGATTACGATTGTTGGAAGGAGGAAGAAGAGGCTGTCGATGTCGCGACTGTATTACGAGTTCTTCACAAAAACGCGGATAACGCAAAGAAACTTGTGGTGGAAATTGCAAAGCGTGTAAGCTCCCTCGAACCTTCAGAATTAGCTGCAAACGCACTCAAAAATGCGATGATTACCAAGCTCTCAGATGTACCACGTGAAACAATTGAGCGTCTCAAACCGTTATTAACCAAATATCTCTAGATTTTAAGAAACCAGATATCTGTAAAGGGGGAAATATGTCCGAAGTTAATCTTGAACATTTTTTGAAACAACTTAACTGGCGATATGCGACGAAGCTCTTCGATCCTAAGAAGAAACTTCCCGAGGCGCTGCTTGAAAAACTACTTGACGCAGCGCGGCTGTCGCCCTCTTCTTATGGCCTACAGCCATGGCATTTTGTCGTGGTCACAGACCCAAAAACTAGAACTGAACTCCGGTCGCACGCCTGGAACCAACCTCAAATAACAGACTCCGCCGCATTGGTAGTTCTCTGTAGTACAGCTAAAATGAGCGAGCAGCATGTAAATCACTTTGCCGACTCAATCGTTAAAGATCGAGGCATAAAACCAGCGGACATAGAGGGTTATCGCCAAATGATGTTGGGCTTACTTCCAAAAGTTCAGGGGGAAGCAGGTGATTCTTGGATGACTCATCAAGTCTACCTGGCTTTGGGTATGTTACTCTCAGCCTGTGCAATTGCCGAGGTTGACGCATGCCCAATGGAAGGCTTTAGCAATGCGGAGTTCGATCGAGTTCTAAACCTTCACCAGAAAGAGCTGCGATCGCGGGTGCTATGCGCGATTGGATTTCGATCGGCTGAGGATCGTTTAGCCCAAGCCAAGAAGGTTCGAGCGAAAAATAGCGAGGTCTTCACCCGGATATAGATTCCTTTGAATTTCCAATACGAGGTTTTAAAATTATCCGGTGAAGGAGTTCTGAAATCCTTGCTAACCTACTGATAATACTCATTAACGAATCCGGAAGCGGTTTTTCATCAACCTTCATCCAAATCATCAGGGTTGTTAGTGCCTAAGTCTGGCACCTGTATACCCTTTTTGTGTGTGAAACTCGGTTTTTGGCAGGTTTATGAACGCCGATAGTTACGAATTGATCTTCGAGGGTTTGGCTGACGATTCACCAGACACGAGAGACGAGCTAAAAAAAGCGTTGGGAAAGCAGTGTGTAGCTCAAATTTTCGAAATCGAGAGCCTGCTAGATGGTGGACCGTTCTTAGTTAAACGTTCACCAGAAAAAGAGGATCTTGAGTCCCCATATAAAGAGCTCCAAAATGCGGGAGCAAAGGTACTGATCTTAAAGAGCCGGGAACGCAAACAATCCTCGACTAAATTATTCGGCCTGGTCCCAGCAAATAAGACTCCACCGGCGATAGAGCAAAACAGTCCCAAAATCGAAGAAACCTTTTTTGCGTTTTACCACAACTACATAGAAAAATTAAATCGAGTCATGCAAAGTGTCGATGTTAATCAGGTCTTGGAATTGACCAACGACATGCTCAAGGCTCGCAAAGAAAATCGCCAGATTTTCGTCTTCGGTAACGGCGGTAGTGCCTCAAGCGCCTCCCATATGGCCAATGATTTTACCAAGGAGCGATTCAACGATCCACGACTCTTATTTCGCTTGATGAGCTTAAACGACAATATTAGTTGGTTAACCGCGACGGCTAACGACTTCGGATACGAGTATGTTTTTGTTAACCAATTGAAAAATCTTCTGCAGCCGAATGATTTAGTAATCGGGATCTCTTCCAGCGGGAATTCCCCAAATATCCGCCGAGCGATTGAGTATGCAAATGAACGCGGAGCGATTACCTATGGCATCGTGGGCTTTAATGGAGGAGACTTAAAGCGCGTAGCCCGAAAATCAGTCTATATACCAACAAAGGTGGGACAGTACGGATATCACGAGGACGCCACGTTAATCATTAATCACATAATCTCGGTCTTCATATACGAGCAGGATCGAAAGTCTGTTGAAGGAAGATAGGCAGATGGGAAAAGCAAAACGAGTTTTGGTTACAGGCGGCGCAGGATTTATCGGAAGTCACCTGGTCGATCGACTGATTAACGAAGGACACCACGTCAGCGTAATAGATAATTGCTCTACCGGGAGGAGAGCGAATCTAGCTCATATAAAAGCAGGCTCAAACTTAAGTTTTCACGAACTTGATGTTGCCGACTTTGAAAAGGTACGCGGACTATTTGAGGGGATCGACTGGGTATTTCATGTCGCTGCCCTTGCCGATATCGTTCCATCAATTCAGATGCCCCTTAAATACCATCGGTCAAATGTTGACGGCTCTGTTTCAGTCTTGGAAGCATCAAGACTAGCCGGAGTAAAGCGATTTGTTTATGTGGCTTCCTCCAGTTGCTACGGATTACCTGATAAGTTTCCAACTCCGGAATCGGCCGAGATTCGCCCAATGTATCCATATGCACTAACCAAGTACCTCGGAGAAGAATGCGCCATGCATTGGTGTAAGACCTATGGGCTTCCGGTAGTATCTTTACGCTTTT
>CAZJXY010000068.1:0-11948 GCA_964549925.1 uncultured Bdellovibrionales bacterium
GAAGTGCTGCTGCTGCGGGGGCAACGAGGACAAGGGCAAGAACATGTGCAAAAGAACAAGAGCAATGGGGAGGACACAGGGCTAGAACAAGAGCTAAGTGCTTTATAGAACGATCCAGTGATTGAGAACATGATTGACCAACAGTTTGGACCAAAGGCTCTGGTGGTAAGTAAGCGAGCGTATTCGGAGGAAGCAATGGTAATAAAGCTTGCTACTCTGTTTCCAGACGAAGCCGGCCGAACATCTCTCTCAGGTGCGATGCTTTTGATTGATCGGGAATCAGGAAAAATTAGAACTTTCTTTGCGGATGAAGCGCTACTTACTAATCATAGAACAGCCGCCGCAGGGGCGCTTGCCTCAATCAAACTATACAAGGAGCAAAGCCACAACCTTCTGATAGTTGGAAGCGGCACTCAAGCGAAACTTCAGGCGATCTATCACGCTCAAGCACTTCCGATCGAGCAGATTACTTTTACAGCGAGAAGCCCTGACTCGATGGTTCGCCTAATTGAGCAGCTTGGGCTTGATTTGCCTCAGATCAAATTCGCTGCTGTCCCCTTGGATGCCTCAAGTGAACTGGCCCAAGTTACTTCAAGGGCTGATATAATTGTCACTACGACAGCAAGCACGACGGCGATCATTAGAAGCGAGTGGGTTCAGCCGGGAACTCATATCTCGGCCATCGGAAGTGACCGTCCCGGTAAACGGGAACTCGATCCTATGCTAATCAGAAGATCTAAGTATTATTATGACGATCTAGCCCAATGTCACGCAAAGGGGGAAGTGCAGGGGGTGAAGATTGAAGAACTCAAGGCTAATTCATTCGCTGCTTTCCTTAACGGGGACGCTCCAGGAAGAGAGACCCCAGAGGAAATTACAATCTTTGACTCGACCGGGGTCGGTCATCAAGATCTAGCGATTGCTTTACTAATTGAGGAAAAATCAAAAACTTAAATTTTAATTAGGAGCAAATCATGAAAACGGAGATATTTCAGGTCGATGCTTTTACAAACAAGGTCTTTGGTGGAAATCCAGCTGCCGTAGTGCCGCTAGAATCTTGGCCCGAAGATAGCTTGCTTCTCTCAATCGCTGAAGAAAACAATCTATCCGAGACTGCGTATTTCGTGCCTAAGAATGATGGTTTTGAGCTTAGGTGGTTTACTCCTAGGGTCGAAATTGATCTTTGTGGACACGCCACCCTCGCGTCGGCCTACGTTTTATTTAACCACCTTGGATTCGACGGCGATCTAATTAAGTTCTATACAAGAAAGAGCGGAGAGCTTTCCGTATCTAGAGATAAAAATCTGCTGATCTTAGATTTTCCGTCTCGTCCGCACGCCGAGACCGAGCCCAACCAGAAACTGAATCAAGCCTTGGGTCTTCCCCCCAAACTGCTTCAGCACGGACGTGATTTTGTGGCGATCTACGATAGCGAAAAGGAGATTAGGCAACTTGCACCAAATATGGGCGAACTGGAAAAGGTTGCAAAGCACGGAGTAATCGTAAGCGCTCCAGGGGAGAATGTCAACTTTGTAGTACGCGCATTTTTCCCGGCTCTTGGAATCCCTGAGGATCCCGTGACCGGAACTGCATATACTGTGCTTGCACCCTATTGGAGTAAGAAATTCGGCCGGAATGAATTTAAGGCAAAGCAACTTTCAAAACGCGGAGGTGATGTAAGTGTTGAGCTTCAAGGAGATCGAGTAAAGATCAGTGGAGAGGCTGCTTTGTATCTTCGCGGAACAATCGAGGTCTAAAGTCATATCCGACAAGGGGCAAGATGCCCCTTGTCGAGCCTTAAGTTGGTAATCCTAAAATCTGAATATTGCGTCAAACATCCACCTATACTCAATGATCCTTGTTCCAGCCGACGGGTCGAAGGGGAATTGGAACGAAGAGCCTAGATCTAAGTCATCTGTGATACGAGCCCGCAGACCAGCGGTCCCAAGGACCATACTTTCCCCTTGGGCATCACTCGCTCCCAAATTGAAAAAGTCTTGTCCTTCATCAGGAATCGCCAACCCCTCTCCGTCATCTACGACATAGATCAAACTAGCGCCAACTAGAGGGTAAACGGCCATACCGCCAGTATCTATGCGATAGTCAAGCTGCGCATCAACATCCCAAAATGAACTCTGATCGGAATCCATTGCTATTCGTAAACCCGTGCCAAAGGTGAAGGTAGCCTGGTCACCCAAGGCATACGCCACGCTGGCCGAAGGGTGAAGTTCTCCGTCCCCCAATCCTTGGAAAACATCCTCATCTCCAGTGGGCAGAAGATAACGTAACTGCAGCGATGCAACCTGACCGGACTCGGCATTTCTTAAGACTACATATTTGAAGCCAGCTTCTATATCTGCCCAGCCTTCTTCTTTAGGAAGAGTGGCTTCTGGATTAAAATCAACGTATCCATCCTTTGTCGCAATGATCGCAAAATCATCTGACACGGCATAACGAAGCTGCAGCGCATACACATTTACATCTCCACCTTCAGTGGCAAACTTATCGTCGATCTTATGATACGCATATAGGAAGCGTGCTTCTGAAATCGCACGGGGGTCCTCAAACGTAACCGGATGAAACGCAGGAGAGATCATCTGATCTATCCTATCCGCCCAAGCCGAATTTAGAGCTACTGAGCCGAGCAAAGCCACAAGACAAAACTTCCTGAACATTGATCCTCCAACTCTGAAAAACAAATTTGCAGCCGAAGGATAATGATGATTAGGACGCGTTGCTAGATCCGAATATGAATTAAGTAATTGAATTGACTTTTCAACTAAAGATTACACTCTCGACCTTGGCCGACATAACTCCAAGGCCACCATTGACTTCTCCATTACGGCAAGACTACGGCGCCGGCTTTATTAGACCACTCTTTCTGAACTGCGTATCCATTTCGGTATCCGAATGTCTGCTCAAGCGGAAGGATCTCGATTGGGATGTCTGACACTTCTCCATAACGATAGTCGTACCAGCCTAACTGCCCCTCGCCCACATCGGGATCTGTTACTGCTTCCGTCCATTCATGAGAAGTAGTAATGGTGATATTATCTCGTGAGCGTGGTGTAAAATCGATGCCATTCCCGCGCTCTCCAAAAACTATGGCTGAGAAATAAATTGTCTCGCCCTTCTCTCCCAAAAAACTTCCGTGGTACCCACCCATTCCATCAGTTGATCGTTCGCCGCCAGGTCCAATTAGTACAGCATTAGGGGGGAGAAACACGCTGTAGACCGTCTCTTTTTTCGGAGCCATGACCATGCGCTGCGATATGGCACTTTCGATAAAACCCTGAATATCAATCTGATCGATTACTCTCTTTTCGTTACGCTGAGCTAAGACTGTGGAGCCGTAAAACTGGCCTTTGCCGGCGCCGTACTCTTCCCAAAGTTTTGTATGGCGGCTTTTCACAAAGTACTTGGCGAATTTATCCAATGCTGTTCGTTCTGCGCGTCCACCCGGACTGTTCCAAAAGTTACCATAGTAGATCGAGACGAACTCTGCATTCTTTAAAACTTTGCCGCCGTGGTAAACCGGATGTGGAAGGGCTGCTGCGTTTGCACTGGTTTCGGAAACATTCATAAGTACTCCATTTTCAAGTAAAGGTTCTCGAACTCGCTAAATCGTTGCAGGTAGTTGTTCGAACCTGTAACTTTCCCTGCACTAATTGTTCGAGGAGGATCGTCGAAAGTTGTGTGATTTGTGCGTTTCGACAATAAAAGTGACGGTTAGAAATCTAATATTAAACTAGCTAACTGAAATCGCTACGCAAATCGGTTGTTCCCTTGGAATGTGACTAAGCGACTGAGAGAGTCTAAAATCGGTTGATGTCAATGATTTCACCTGAAAATCCAGCAGATCAAACGCAGTCAGATTTAGCGGGCAGCAGTCTTTCGTCATCATTCTCGCTGGCCTCCTTGTTAACCCCAAAAGCGGAGCGCGTACTCGCTCTTACTAGACATGAGGGCCCACGCTGTGTCAGGTCGTTAGGTGTAAAATTGAACATCGATGAGGCGAGCATAGTCTGCCAAATATTAAGTAGAGAGGGGATCTCGATCCGACCGTTCGATTTCCCTGGAACGTTGGGAGTCTGGTCGGCGCGCAACGAAGTCGGACAGTATTATTATCGAGAAGCCACAGCCACCCTCCTTGAGAAATTCTCAAGCCAAATACAATCGGATTCGCTTGAGCAGCAAGATGTTAGATCGGTGGCTGGCTTTAAGGCAGTTCTTGGATCTCTAACCTATGAGCGAATGTCTAAAGAACCCCTAAACAACTGGGGCACTACTCTTAGCGGTATGATGGCACGACTCTTTAAGAACAGCCCATCCGCCTGCGTCCTTGAGCTTATAGAAAACGATCCCAGTTTTAGTGCCATTCGAGATGCTGGTCTTAAGATTTGGGACTTTGCTCAAGTGCCCGCGAATTTTTGGAAAGCATCCGACAATCAACCTGGCCCAAATGCCCGAAGAGCTCTCAGGGAACTTATTGAAAGGATCGCGGAGGAGGAAAATGTTTCACCTTACACTGTCGAGGGATTCAGAACGTTACTTCCCGCCTTTTCTAGGGGAGATTTGTTTAATCGACCGATTAATGTGTGGGGCACGACACTATTGGGATTGGCCGCTGAATGTTACTCAAGCAGCCCTTCGCGCGCGGTGTTAGATCTGGTGGAAAACGACCCGGCTTTTGGCGCAATCAAGGATGCGGGGCTTTCTAGCTACGACTTTGAAATTGTGCCCCGCGGGACTTGGCAACATTCCGAAGTTGATCTTCGGGCTGAAGCTCGCCCATTGGTAGTCGATCTGATTTTTCAGATTGGAAAGTTTGCCGGCGTGGATCCTGCAACGCCAGAGGGTTTTAAAAAAATTCTGCCCGTTTTGATTCGGTGGTCAGTTGAGCAGGTCTCGGTTAACAATTTCGGCTTGAAGCTCAAACGACACATCAAGAAAGCGTATGGCGATAGTGCCTCAGAGGCTTTTTTTGATGCAATTGAAAATGAACCTCGCCTCTCCCTGATAAAAGCTAAAGGGATAGAGCGCTCCGACCTTGAGCTGGCGCCAGCCAATCATTGGAAGACTTCCGCTGGCATTCCTACTGCGGCCGCACGTCAGGCAACAAAAAATCTCATTTTAACCCTGGCCGGAACCGTTAAGGTTGATTGCTTTACGGTTGAAGGATTTCGGGTGCTCCTTCCAGATCTGATTCAAAATAACTTCAACAATGTTAGCTATAACTACTGGGGAACGACATGCAATGGAATGCTTCAATGCGCCTATGATGGATCCACCGCAAGGGCGGTACTCGATTTAATCGATCACGATTCAGAGTTTGGCGAAATTAGAGCTGCTGGGATTGAGTCCTTCGATTTTAATTTAGGTAAGTTTGTCTGGGTTGATGAGAGTGGTAGTCCAACTGATACGGCTCGAAGTGTAGTGCGTCGGTTAATCGAGCAACGAGCTGAAGAACTCGGTTTGGACATGAGCAAATCCCACGATCTCGTACGATGCTTTGCTGCGACGTATTCCCGGCACTTTAAATTTACGAGTCTGAATGTATGGGGAACAACGGCCCATTCTGCGTTTGCTATCGCCTACCAATCAAGTCCCAAGCTTGCGCTGATTGATCTTGTGAGCCATGACCCCGATTTCGGCAAATTTGCGGATGAATTGATGCCGAGCTTAATTTCGCGCTAATTAGTGGCAAGGGCTCATACCTGTTGTTTGCAAGCTATTTTCTATGTTCGGTGTTACCCGACTCCGGGCTTTTATTTCTGCAATATTCATAGTTACTCCAGTACTAGATAGGTATTTTCAGGCTCGCTTAGGCCTTGCAGGAAGTCCGTCCGAGCCTACTATTCCCCTGCCTTAAGTGTTCGAGTGGATTTGCCAAAAGTTGCCTGGATTGTGCGTGTCTGGCTAGCACGTACGCTAAGGCTGATTAAAGGGTTTCTCGAAGCAATTAGAATCGGAGCCCAAGACTGTTTTTGTAGATTGAGATAGTTAAAGTTCTCGGGAGCGCCTAGCTCTTCAGTAGCCGACAATTATCGCCTATTTCTTACCCAGAGCTTAAGTCTAATTATTATAAGCGCAGACGCAGCGGACAACTATATCCACAAGCGGCTCCGAACCGCTCGGCGGACATATCCAGGATTCAGTTGGATAACTATTTGCACCCTGTTCACAGTCTATATTGTCGCATCCCGAACCGGAGTCTGTTGAGGTACAGATCGGTGTTCCTCCAGAACTAATACATGCTCTCAAGAAATCTTGTGCTTCTTCCCAAGCATCAGCGCCGGCTTTGTCTCTTTCTTCCTCGCAAGCACTCTTGGCATGGCGCTTTGCCTGCCTTCTAGATGTGCGACTAGCCGGCCCAACTTCGATATAGCTCAGCAATCCTTTAGAGTTCGAGCGAAAATCCGGAATTGAATGAGCAGCATTCCCCGTTCCACGCTGCTGCGCGAGAGAGTGGCTGCCCCATATAGGGATAGAAACCAAAATAAATGCTAACATAGCGATTGGTCGGTAACTACTCATAAACCTCGAACTCTTTCAAAAGGTGCGCGCATTTCTGCAAAAAGCGCAAATGTAGGAAACTTTTTCCACCGCTGCTACTAATTGTACTAGTAATTTCCGGTGGACCGCTGGGTATGCACTCAGCATTTCCCGAGTTACGCCCACAATCTAAATTGCCTGTAGCATAGCGCAGGGCGATTTGCTCGGCCTGCTCACTCGTGAGTCCAGCCCGATCGCGATCTACGGTCAGTCCCTGTATTAATTGAATCTGAACGAGAGTTGTGCGGTCTGCGCAGTGATTAGCAGCGAAGGCTAACTCATGCGGAAGAATGAGCAAACAAATCATAAAGATTGGCATCTTTAATTCGGCAACGCTCATGCAAAGATAAGTTTTAATTTTTATGACTGCGGACAACATAATTTTGTTATTCAGTAAAGTGTGGAAATGTTGCCTTCAATTTTACGAGTACCGCAAAAAAATGGAGCCCGCCACTTAAGCTGAGACACTATGATATAGTACGTGAACGCTTGCACGACTGCTGTAAGGCGCTAGTGAGTCTCTTAGGAGGAAAAACCACAAAATCCCAAGCAATTATAGAATTGGCTGTAAATAAAATTTCTGTGACCATAGTGATTGCGAAATTATCGCATTCGCAAAAATGTAGTAATAAGAATTAGTTAGTGGCAGGAAATTGTTTCTGAAAAGCGAACTATAACCCTCACCCCAACGAACTGATATTTAAGAGGTTTCTCAGTGCGAGTTATAAACCAATTGGCAGATAACCTTATATCTTACTAACTTCAATCACTTTATCAAGCGCAGGAGAAATCGGGCAAAGCCCAAATAATGCTGCAACTTTTAATAATGCTACATTTCAGTGGGCCGCCTCCATAACAGTCAAAGAACATAAACATTGCGAAAATTTCGCAATAATTTAGTAGGTTTTGTGAGGATATTATGTTTAATCGCTGCGCTATTCTACTTGGGCTGTCGCTGAGTCTCATTTCCGGTGTACGTGCCGAGACTATTTTGCATCAACATAGCCGTCCCGATAACGGAGCTGCTACAGAGCAGTTTGGCCGCCATGTTAGAAAGGCTAATGACGTAAATGGAGACGAGATTGCTGATTACATCGTGACGTCCACAAACAGGATTTATATTTATTCTGGTGCTGATTCCTCACAGATTCGCTACCACTCCTGCATTCGCTCGAGCTATCCCAGTGCTGAGGGTATTGGTGATATTAATGCCGACGGATTTGGTGATGTAGTGGTCGGTTGTAATTTGGACGGATCAAACAATAATGGAATGGTGAGCGTCTATAGTGGGCAAGACGGTGGTCTATTACTCCAAATGACAGGATCATACTATCAAAGGCTCGGATTTAAAGTTGCCGCGGCGGGCGATGTTAATAGAGATGGCGTTCCCGATTTTATTGCGACATCTCAAAATCATCGTTTAGTCCGAGTGTATTCAGGCGCAAGTGGTAGTCCGCTCATATTTACAATTTATGGTGATTATAGTGCACGAGCAGCCGGTGATGTAGATGCAGACGGATATGGCGACATAGTTTCCGCGCCTGGAGATGGCAGTGCCAGTGGTAATGTAAAGATCTATTCAGGACGGACATCGGAGCTTTTATATTCGATTGCTCCGATGATCGGGACAGCATTAGGTATCGCAAATAATCCAGACGCAGCCGGAGACTTTAATATAGATGGCTTCGATGACATAATTTACGGGGCGAGTTTACAAAATGGCTCCGTGGCAGTTTCCGGTTTCGCCGTGGTTTCAGGTAAAGATGGCTCTATCCTAATGCAACAAAAGCGGGAAAACACTGTTGACTTTGCAAGACATGTGGGAACCGCAGGTGATATCGACGCCGACGGCTATGCCGACGTTGTTATAGAGCATATAGCAGACAGAAAATTGCTGATCTACTCCGGTCGAACACGTAACATTATAGAGTCTGTAAAATTTGACGATAGTGTTGAAGCAGCTAGACCTGAGTTGATCGGAGACGTTAATGGAGATGGCCTTCCCGATTTAGGCATCGGACTTCCAGGGGCGATCGGGTCCGCGGTAATGGGAGCTGCCCAGATTGTATCGTTCAACCCAGAGAACTACACCGGACATAGCGGGATTCGCCCTGCCGACAATCTAGGCTGGTCCCTTAGTGCCGCAGGAGATGCGGATTTTGACGGCGGCGCTGACTTTGTAGTGGCCGCTCCATCGATCACTTTTCCGTCACAGTATGGTAGAGTTGAGCTTATCTCTGGAAGCGGAGGGTTAATCCGCACGTTTCAACCAGTCTGGAACATGCAACTATTTGGAATATCGTTGGACACAAGCTATAATGTTGATCCCTCCGCGCCTCTGCAGATTGCCGTTGGTGCACTTAATCGTGTGGCACTTTATGAACCGACGTATTCTTATCCAAAGAGTATAATTTACGGGCCAATAGAGGGTTCAGACTTTGGGGCCTCGCTTGCTAGTGTAGGAGAATTAGATGGGAATGTTGGTACAGAAGTGCTGATCGGTGCTCCGCAAGAGAATGCCGCCTATCTATATAGTGGGTCTTTAAATGCACCAATGTTGGCAAGATTAGTGCCTGGGTCAACTTCATTCCCAGTTGATTTCGGACGGGCGGTTGGATATGCCGGTGATTTAAACTCGGACGGCTTCCCCGATCTCATGGTTAGTGATCCTCTCTCTGTTTCCGACCTTGGTGCAGTTCATTTTTTCTCGGGCGCTACCCATCAAGAGATATTTTCTCCACTTAGTTCTAATGTTCCCAACGGATTATTTGGTGAGGCGATAGCGCCAATCAAGGAATTAAACAGTAGCATGCTAAGCTATATTGCCGTGGGTGCGCCGTTCGAGGGTATTGGAGGCGCAGTTCACATTTTTGCGGCCCATCCTCCATTTGCGCGGGTGGCTGTGGTTCAAAGCAGCAATGCAGCCGAGGAATTCGGAGCAGCTATCCGTTTTGCAGGAGACGTTAATGCTGACGGCGTGGCAGATATAATAGTTGGAGCACCAGCTTTTGAAAATGGACGCGGTAGAGCCGTGGTTGTTTCAGGATCTGACTGGAGCACTCAGTTGGCAGAGTACCAGGGACAAGCACCAGGTGTACAGCTGGGCCGAGCTGTAAGTCTCCTCGGAGATACAGATCGTGACGGTAAAAGCGAAGTAGTGGTCGGTGCTCCATTTGACGATAGTGCTACTCTCGACTCGGGCAGAGTATTTGTTGATCAACAAAACGGACCACAGCCCTGCGCAAAGGTTAGAACCGTTCCAGGCACTAACGGAACTTTGGATTCCGAAGGACATATCTCCAAACTTGTAGTTAGCGGTTGCGTTGCCCCGGGACCAAACGGGAACGGTACACCGATTGTTCTAAAAGTACACGGCCTACCCGACAGCATTGGCCGGCTACTTGTCGGACATGGCGGTCAAGTTCGACCTAATTTCTGGCCAATAGCATTCCCCGGTTGCGCATTAGGAATGCAAAGCCAGGGTAGTATCTTTATTCCAGACGGTGAGACTGATTGGTTTCACTTCGATGTCCAAGCGCTTAACCACCCAGTTCCGACCGGGACATTTATGTTTAAAATGCAGCACTATAATTACGAAAATCTTGGAGCTACCGGGCAAAGATTGCAATTTTTCACAATAGATCCGCAGGTTGCTCCGGCAGCTTTAGGGATCTGCACGCAGACGGTGGAAATCAAGAAGGACTAAGAACGTATAGAAGTGAAACTCAGTACTTACAAATTCTACCAATCTGCATGAACAATAATGATCTGAGCATGATTGTTACTTTCCTCCAGCAGAAGAATGCATAGATCACCCAGGACGATGAGAGTGGAGGCCAATAATATGCTCAGGTTTTTGTTCGATTTTGCTGATGCATGGATTAAATTAGTGCGATAGATCTCAGTTGTAGTCGAAGCCCTCGCCAAAGGCACCCAATAATAATGCAACGGTCAACTTTGCCGAGCCTAGCGCTTGCGCCTTATTACTGCTGCGGGCAGGAGCATTAAGCCGGATCTTTCGCCAAGCTTTCGCAGTATAACCTCCTAATGCGCTCCACAATTTGAGAAAATTAAACGACAATGAATTTGTAGTTCGATCACTACGTTTCCAACAGGCTATAGGCGAGCGTCAATATTTTATGAACCCTTGAACTTACCTATAGAGCTTATTACAGATTCCTACGGCCACGAGACGTGTCTGACCCGCCCTTTCTTAGATTGCGAAATTGTCGCATTTATATGATAAATTGGCCAGCACGCTAAAGAGTTGGCGGTTTCATGACGAATATGAATATAAAAGCATTATGAAAATCTGGTGTACACTGTATATTTTTGCCTTCGTTGAGAGTTAATGGGAGTAGACGATACTTTACATAGGATATTGAAACTTGTCTTGAGGCCCGTAGTTCACTTCTGTTTGCGAAGCTCGATGGGCCTACATGATCTTATCGGTTGCGCCAAGGAAGTGTTTGTAGAAGTTGCTGCGTCGGAAATAAGCAAGCGTGGAGAAAAGGTTAATGTCAGTAGAATCACCACACTTACCGGAGTACACCGTAAGGATGTTGCCAAAATTCATAATGAGGAAGAACCGCTTGATCTCTCTATGCAGATCGGACGGAGAGTGATTGCGCAATGGAGACGGGATAAGCGTTTTCTCGATCGCTCCGGAAAGCCACGAGTGCTTGGGTGTGAGGGACCGGATTGCGAATTTAGTAGGCTTGTAAGAATAGTGAGCAAAGAAATTGGATACGCAGCAGTGCTCTTTCAATTAGAGCAGATCAACTCTCTTCAAAGAACGCCGGCCGGAGTCAGGCTTAAAGTTAAGGGCTATCAACCTGACCGGAAATCACTGGAAATTTATCGTCTATTGGCTGAAGACGTAGAAGATTTAATGCAGGCAGTTATGGTTAATATCGACTGCGAAGAGAAAATTCTCCCGAATATTCATGTCAAAGTGCAATTTGACAATATAGATAGGAGCGATATACCCAAAATTCGGTCCTGGTTTCATCGAAACTGCTTTAGGTGGCACCAAGCCGCAGAACGTTTCTTAGCCAAATTTGATTTAGATATAACACCCAATAAAGATAAACAGGGCGGGGAAAGAGTGGCGCTGGGAATCGTGACACGGACCTAATTTGTAATGTATAGCTTTAGTGTTTGCTTAGACTTGGTCTCTGCGGCTGATCTGAGCTACTATTTGAACTTTCGGGCGGGCCAGAATTGGGTGGTACAAATGGGGGAAGTTCGAATTTATCAGGAGTGCTGCCGTCAGAGAGTGTGGGTCCTTGGTTTGGCCCATCAGGGGGAATTATGACCGCCTGATTTTGTTCAGGATCTGTTGGAACTTCTGGCTGCTCAGAATCTGGTGCAGTTGGAGTGTTAGAATTTGT
>CAZJXY010000069.1:0-11901 GCA_964549925.1 uncultured Bdellovibrionales bacterium
TGAAGACTTGCGGGCGGACCGGCAGCCCGAGTTTTCCCAAATCGATCTTGAGATGTCTTTTATCGATCGCGAGGATATCTATAACTTAATTGAGGGGATGTTAAAGGCCATTTGGAAAGAGACTCAAGCGATTGAACTAAAGACCCCGTTTCTCCGCATGTCTTATGCAGATGCGATGAATCGGTTTGGGGTGGATAAGCCGGATATGCGCTTCGGTTTCGAACTCGTTGATCTAAGCGATACCTTTGCCGGATCATCCTTTAAAGTTTTTAAAGGGGCGATTGAGAAGGGTGGGGTGGTTAAGGCTGTTAATCTAAAAGGTTTGGCCGATGTCACAACTGGAGAAACAAAAGCGCTAGAAGACGCAGCCAAGGCTTTTGGTGCGCCCGGACTTGCTTTCATCAAGGTAGAGGGCGGCGTTTGGAAATCTCCGATTGTTAAGTTCTTTACGCCCGATGAACAAGCAGCATTGAAATCCAAACTTCAAATTGAAGAAGGAGATCTGATTTTGTTTGCTGCCGGAAATTGGGATATGGCATGTGCAATCCTCGGGCGTTTGCGCTTGGATGGTGCACAGATGCTGATTAAGCGCGGTAAGTTGAGTCTAGATCCTAAGGATTACAAATTCCTCTGGGTGATCGATTTTCCGTTGATGGTATATGACGACGAGAAAGGTGGTTTTTTCTCGGCGCACCACCCGTTTACAGCTCCGGTTGAGGAAGATATTTCGCTTTTAGATACCGAGCCAAAAAAGGTTCGTGGTCAACACTATGACATCGTACTAAATGGCACTGAGCTTGGCGGTGGAAGTATAAGAATCCATAGTCCGGAGTTACAAAAGAAGGTGTTTGAGGATGTTTTGCAGATCCCAAAGGATGTGGTGGAAAGCCGTTTCGGCTATATGGTTGAAGCCTTCCGCTACGGCGCTCCTCCGCATGGAGGAATCGCCTTGGGGCTTGATCGCCTAATCACGATTCTGGGAAACAGAAGTAGCATCAGAGATGTGATTGCTTTTCCTAAAACTCAGAAAGGTCAGGAGCTTATGACCCAAAGTCCAGCGATGGTCACCGATAAGCAACTAAAGGATGTTCATGTTAAAGTTGAACTTCCGGCTGAGAAAAAGTGATCAGACCGCTAATATGCGCTCCGTTCTTTTTAATTGGCTGCTACTCCGGCCCTCTTACCCCTGAGGAGAGTAGCGCTATAACCCAGTCGGCGCGTACTTTAAACCCCGGTTATGTTATTGGGGAGCGTAGCGCCGCATACGGAGCTAGTCTAGGCGCTGCACTTGCAGGTGACACTGGGCTACCTAATCAACCTGTACAATTAGATAGTTGGAGCGCTCGCTCCGAGCGAATCGAGGCCCTGGAAACCTCCAATGAGGAGAAAGAAGAGAGACTTGATTCAGAGATTGAGGGGATAAAGTCTACGTCTCAAAGCCGGGATAACTAACCTAAATACCAGCCCTATCCGGGGTCTACGGAAACGTAGGACACGCTCATTCTTGCCTTAAGTTTGGTTCTAAAAATTGCCGAATCTACTGCAGGGAGCTTGTAACGCCTCTCTATTGGTTTTATTTGAGTTGAGACTGGGTCATGATTGACCAAGAAATTCTTGCCTGCTTTTTAGATGAAGCTGTCGATTCCCTTGCACAATGGGAGCGCGCCGTACTTGACCTTGAAACAGATCCGAAACCGGAAACTTATAATACTCTATTTCGCGCAGCGCATAACCTAAAGGGTGCCTCCCGTGCGGTTGGCCTCGAAGCCTTCGGCGGTTTTGTACACTGCGTGGAAGATCTGATTACGATCCTAATGAAGGGGCATCTGAAACTAAACTCTGCGCTTGTCGGCGTTTTGCTTCAGTGTCAGGTCGAGCTATCAAAGTGGATTGAGGAGCTTCGGCAAAATCCAAATGCCCATCCTTCAGTCGACCAGATAATGAAAAAGATCTCAGCGGTAACCCAGCTTTCCCTAGACGAGCTTAATTTCATTGCTGAGAGTCTTTCAGAAGCGCCTACGGTTACCGTAGTAGAGGTTGAAGAGCCTGCTGCGATGGCACAAGAGCCGCAACAATCTCCAGCTGAAGAAAAGGGCAAACCTGCGGTCTCAGAAACACCGATTGATGAGCTAGATGCACTATTTGCGCAGGCTCAAAAAGAATATCAAGCTACAAGTGCTCCGTCTGCCGCAAGCACTGCGGCTCCAGCCGCTGCTCCAAAGGTCGAGACTCCCAAAGTTGAGCCAAAAGTTGAGCAAAAAGCGGAGAAAGCGCCTGGTGCCGATAAGGCAGCTGACAGTAAGGCTCAAAAACCGGACGAAACTATCCGCATCTCTGCAAATAAACTAGATGAGCTATTGCAGTTAATCGGTGAGCTCTCGATTCACCAAGCGATTGTCTTCCAAGGGAAAAAGTCTGGAACCCTAGACTCTAGAATCTGCCAAAACGCGATCCATTTGAGTCAAAAGATCGTAAAAGACTTATATGGCAAAGCGCTTTCCCTAAGAATGCAGCCAGTTCAAGCACTGTTTCAACGGCTAGAGCGCGTAGCACGTGACGTTGCCCGCGCCCAAAATAAAAAGATTCAGGTGGTGCTTGAGGGAACAGATGTTGAGCTAGATAAAACCGTAATCGAGAGAATTACCGATCCATTGGTGCATATTTTGAGAAACGCCGTGGATCACGGTCTAGAAGGTCCGGAAGATAGGCTCAAAGCTGGAAAGCCCGATGCGGCCAGAGTAGTGATTAGCGCCACGCAGGATGCGGCCGGAGCGTGTCTTCGTGTAACAGATGATGGCCGCGGTCTAAATCGAGAGCGCATTGTACAGAAAGCTATCGAGCGTGGTCTGGTAGCTCCGAATCAAACCCTTACTGTTAACCAGATCCATAATTTAATCTTTCTCCCAAGCTTTTCTACCGCAGAGAAAGTCACAGACATATCCGGACGCGGAGTGGGGATGGATGTAGTGATGAAAGCAGTCCAGGCGCTGCAAGGCTCAATTGATCTAACTAGTGAACCGGGAAAGGGGACAAGTTTCGCTATTACCCTGCCAACCAGCTTAAGCATTGTGGATGCCTTGGTGATTAAGATTGCCGATGTGCGCTATGCGGTTGCGATGCATGAGTTAACGGAAATCATCGATCTTTCTGGGTACAGTATCGATACCAGCGGATCTCGGGGCCGAATGTTCTCTCTGCGCGGCGACGTGGTCCCAATCCAGAGTTTAAATGACTATTTGAAGGCTCCGGTTGTGAAACGAAGCTCCAATGCCCCGACCTCAGAATCGCGAACTCACCCAGCTTTGGTTGTGAGAGAGGGAGAAGAGATTGTTGCTTTTGAAGTGGATTCAATCTTAGGTCAACAGCAAGTGGTTGTTAGACCTCTTAGCGAACACCTCGCAAAAATTCCGGGATTTAATGGGTCGATGATTCTAGGCGACGGTGAACCTGGCATGATTGTTAGTTTAACTGAAATTACTCGTGCCTATTTAAAGAACTTTTCAACTTCGGAGAAGGGGGTATGAACGAAATAGCGCAGCAAGTTACTGACGCTGAGAACCAAGAAGAGAGTAGATATCTACTCTTTAAGTTGGGACAGGAGGTATACGGAACTCCTCTGCTTGGAGTGCGCGAGGTTGTAGAACCGCTTGATTCGAAACCGGTTCCCAATACAGTGAATTATTTTCTGGGAGTGATCAACATCCGCGGCCAAATAGTTGGTGTATTGGATCTGCGGGCTCGATTCGGCCACAAGTGCGAACGTACGCCGGAAAACGCACTGATGGTTTTCGATACTGATAATGGTCCGATGGCTGCCTTAGTCGATAGGGTCGAAGCGGTAGTTCGGATTAACGACTCAAAGATCGAAAAGGAACCCAATATCAAGACCAGTGCACCGACTGAGTTTCTACTTGGTATCGCACATCACGATGATCGCTTGATCACGTTGATCGATTTAAATAAGGCCCTCGGGAAGATTAATCTCAAGGGATAAATTTGGAGCGATTTAGTTTTTAGTAAAGGTTCGCATATGTGGAATAAAATCAGCCTTAGAAAGAAATTAGTCACCGCCTTTATAGTATTTGGAGTGCTTCCGGCGTTGATACTTGCTCTGATGAGCATGAAGGTTTTTCGTGTTGTTGAGACAAATATCTCGAAGGAACTCGAAAAGGAAGCTGCCACGGTGGCCGATCTTGTCGACCGCAATCTGTTTGAACGGTACGGAGATGTTCAGGCGTTTGGTTTAAATCTAGCGGTGTTTGATAAAGATAGTTGGTACCAACACGGCTCCGGAGTGAATAAGATCTCTAAGGTGATGAATGATTACGCCTACACCTATGGCTTTTATAAACTTACACTACTTGTGGACTTAGAAGGTCGGGTTGTCGCTGTTAACGACAAATCCCCCAAGGGCGAGCCGGTAGATACAGAATTTATCTATAGTCTTAATTTCGCGAAGGCGGATTGGTTCAAGGATGCCATTGCTGAGAATTTCTATACCGGTGAAGGGCTGCTCTCGGGAACGGTTGTAAATGACTTTGTGGCCGATGAGTTGGTGTCAAAAATCTACAACGACGAAGGATTCGGCGTGGTCTTTACCGCACCAGTAAGAGACAGTGGAGGGAATATTATCGCCGTTTGGAGAAATTTTGCTGACCTTTCATTGGTGGATGAGATCTTAATCAGCACCTATAAGAAGCTTGCAGCAGGGGGCAAGACCAGTGCTGATCTGATGGTGATCAATAAGGATGGTTTGGTAATCTCGCAATTTGACCCAACGGTACATAAAGTTGACTCCTACGTCCGTAATTCAAAAGTTGTCGGTGCTGAGAATTTGCTCGATCGGCATTTCGGGCCAGCCCATTCGTTGGCTAAGGGTGAGTCCGGGTCAACAAGAATAAAAAACGAGAAAGACGGCGAGTATGAGACGGTCGGGTACTTTTCGAACAAGGGTGTGTTAGGGTTTAAAGGGATGCCTTGGGGGGTGATAATTAAGGACAAAGAGAGCGAGGTATTTGCCGAAATGACCGAGGCCGAAATTTGGTTCGGTATCGTCCTTATCGGCTCTACCCTAGTAATTCTGGCACTTTCAAATCTGTTAGTTAGAAGAATCGTGAACCCGGTTGATCGAATTATCAGCGGACTTACCAAGAGCTCTTCTAGTGTAAGATCTTCCGCTTCAGATTTAGAAAACAGTGGTCATGCTTTGGCAGAAGGGGCTTCTGAGCAGGCCGCTGCGATCCAAGAAACCGTAGCTTCAATGGCAGAGATGACGAGTATGATCGCCCAAACGTCTGAGGGAGCAAGGCTCTCATTGATGGGCGCTCAACAGATGGCTGAACAAGCTGAGGCTGGCGCTAAAATTATGGAGCGGATGGTTACAGCGATGGAAGCGATCCATCAGGCTAATGGCCAACTGCAAAACATGGCGAATATTATCAATGAAATATCCTCAAAAACTGCTGTAATTAACGATATCGTCTTTAAAACCCAGCTTTTGAGCTTTAACGCGTCAATTGAGGCAGCGCGAGCCGGTCAACATGGTCGTGGCTTCGCTGTAGTTGCTGAAGAAGTCGGAAACCTGGCAGAGATGAGCGGCGCTGCGGCAAAAGAGATTCAAGCGCTGCTTGAGGACAGTAAAAAGCAAGTTTCTCAGATTGTTGATCTGACAAAGTCCAGAGTAAATGAGGGACAACAGGTGAGTAAGGAATCCCTTGAAACCTTTAACGGTATCGCTAAGGAGATTCGAACAGTTTCCTCTCAGATTGAGAGCATCAATAACGCGACCCGTGAACAAGAAACCGGGGTTCAGCAGACCAACGCTGCAATGTCTCAAATGGATCAGGTAGCCCAGAAAAATAGTAGGGCTGCTGCAGACGCCTCAAATTCGGCCCGAGGATTGGCCGGTGAAAGTAAGAGGCTGGATCGAACAATCTCTAGTCTGGCCGAGGTGGTGTACGGATCTGGTAAAGTCAAGGAAATTTCAGCTAAAACTAGAGCCTCTCGATCGGAGCAGTCAACTTCGATAATCGAGTTAGATACTCCAATCGAGCCGGGTGATGAAGCCGATCACGGTGCTGGACTAGTTGCGGATCTAGTTGCAAAGAAAAAAGAGACGCAAAAGGGGACATCCAACGCTAACGGTCTCTCTGCTGACGATGATTCATTTAAGCCAATGTCTTAGAGATTATGAGTTTACCTAAGTTTTCTAAAGCCGACGAGGCACTTCTTTACGACTTAGCAAGTAAGCTTACCGGTACTTGCCAAGACGGGAAGTTTCGCCATCAGGTGATAATTACCAATGTGGCGCGGCGGATGGCCAAGCTCCATATAAAGGAGCTTAAGACCTATTTGGCGCGGGCTAAGGCTGATAGCTCCGAATATCAATATCTGGTTTCGGCACTGACCATTCATACAACAGCTTGGTTTCGAGAGGCTCCGCATTTTGAGAAGTTAGAGCAGGATCTTTTGGCCGACCGAGCGAAGCTATCGGGTCGGAAGTTTCGAGCATTTAGCGCGGCTTGTTCGACCGGTGAAGAGGTATACACCTGTGCCCTTATTCTCGAATCAATAAGGCAGAGCAATCCAGGATTCGAGTATGAAGTCGTTGGAGCGGATATCGATCCCATTAGCGTAAAGCATGGGAAGAGAGGAATTTACAATCTGGAAGCGGTAGCTCAAATACCGCAACGATTTAAGAAGTTCTTACTAAAGGGAAGTGGTAAGACGGAAGGTACCTTTACCTTATCAAAAGAGATTAGAAGTCGGTGTAAGTTTGGGACAGCGAGCCTCACCAATGTCCAAGACACAGGCGCGGATAGATACGATCTGATATTTTGTAGGAATGTTCTGATCTATTTTAGTCCGCAGCAGGTGGAGGAGATCGTGAATAAGCTCCTTGGAATCCTTAATTCGGATGGCATACTTTGCTTGGGCCACTCTGAAGCTTTGGATGCTTCAAAGTATCGGGTCAGATCCTTAGGCAACGCGCGTTATGCACCATTAGGAACGTTATCGTCAGGCTCAACTTCCGAAGTAAAGAGCCCCGCCAAGGTGCTAGTAATCGATGATTCTGCAACGATTCGCGGGCAGTTAATGAAGCTTTTTGGAAAGAGTCCATTGTTAGCGACTTCTGTTGGATCTGCCGATGAGGCCACGAAGTTTCTTGATGGCGAAAGTGTCGATTTAATTACATTAGATCTTCATATGCCGGGACAAAGCGGGCAGTCTTGGTTAAGGGCCCAAAGAGAGAAGGGGATGCGTATTCCGGTGATCATATTAAGTGGTGCTTCGCCCGCAGAGGCGGTGGAGGTTCTTGGTGCTCTGGAAAGCGGCGCTCAAGATTACATCGATAAATCGAGTTTACATAAGAATTCTGCGGATGTGTTGCAGCGCATCAAAGAAATCGCAGAGCAGTACCGCAGCACTAAGATTAAAAGGAAGGGTGCTGTTACTAAATCTGATAAGAGCGCTTTAAAACTTGTGCGGCCAGATTTAATTCTTATTGGTGCCAGCACTGGTGGTACAGAGGCATTGAGCAAGATGCTAAAAGGTATGCCGGCAAATTGCCCACCGGTAGTTGTTACACAACATATCACTCCTGCATTTGCCGGGCAGTTTGCCAAGAGACTAGCCTCCGTTTCTGGGCTCACTCTAGCCGAATCAAAAGACGGAGTGGAGCTTCAAAATAACCACCTTTACATGGCTTGGGATGATTACCATGTTGGTGTTGCCGAGAGGGCTGGCAAATATGTTTTGAAAGTTTCACATGACGGTCCGGTTAATCGTCATCGACCTAGCGTAGATTACCTGTTTAGAACCGGGGCTGCCATAAAGACTTCTCGCATAATGGCTCTGATATTAACAGGTATGGGAGCCGACGGAGCGCAAGGGTTATTAGAACTTCAGCGCAAGGGATGCATGACCATGGCTCAGGATGAGGAGTCGTGTGTCGTCTTTGGGATGCCAAAGGAAGCGATTGCGCTTGGAGCTGCTGGATTTATCGGAAATCCAAGTGATTTGAGAGAGCAGTTAAATAAAGTAATAAAAATGTCTGCAGAGCCACAGGTCTCGGCAACAAACGCAGTAAAGACGATGACCGTTGGAGCAGCCATTCGAAGGTAGTAAATTTTTGGGAGATAAGCCATGACAGTAAGAAGGATACTCAACACAATCGTAAGCGTAAACTTGGTGATGACACTTTGCGTGTCAGCTCTTGGGTTTTGGGGGATCACTGTTTTGAGTAAGGAGTTGGAGGAAGCCGCGGTTTCGACTCAGCTGCTCAAACTTGCTGGAGACGCTGACATGATGCACGATGCGCTGCGTGGGGATGTCTTTGGCGCGTTGCTATCTCAAAGCAAGTTGGAAGGTTTACCTTCCGCTGACGAAGTTGCTTTAGATATAAAGGATCATGAAAAGACCTTTCTAGATAGCGTGCAAGAGCTTAAGGAGCTGGCCTTTACTCCCGAGATGATAGCAGAGATTGACTTGGTAGTGCCGCGGGTTCATGCCTACGCTGCTGAGGCCAAGTCAATTGCAGCGCTTGCGATAGAGGGGAAAGAGATCAGATCATCTAATCTTGAGAGCTTCAATTCCAAATTTGGAGATCTTGAGGGGGAGATGGAAAAGTTAAGCGAACTAATTAGCAAATTTAGCGAAGAGGCAAGAGCTAAAGGCGGGAGAGACGGCGCGTTTTTCAATTGGGCTCAGGTAGTGTTTTGTGTGATTGCAATAGTTTTGGGCGCGGTAGTTTCTTACTTTATGTCTCGTTCTTTGAATCGACGCTTGGAGAGAATTATCGCTAACCTTGAGCGTGCCACAGCTTCCAGTGGAAAGGCGAATGAGATCTTAAATAGCGCTGCTGGAGAAGTTGCTTCAGCCACGACGGAGCAGGCAGCTGCGGTTCAAGAGAGCGTGGCATCTATGGCTGAAATGTCTAGTATGATCGCTCAGACCAGCGATAACGCCAAGCGCTCCCTTGATATCGTTCAAAATGTTACACAGAAAACCGATGAGGGCGGTCAGATTATGGAGCGGATGGTCAGCTCGATGGAGTTAATCCAGCAGTCCAATCAGAATTTGCACGAGATGGTAAATATCATCCGGGCAATCTCTGAAAAGGCCGGAGTGATTAATGATATCGTCTTTAAGACTCAGTTACTTAGCTTTAACGCTTCGATTGAAGCGGCGCGCGCAGGTCAACATGGAAGGGGATTTGCGGTGGTCGCCGAGGAAGTCGGTAATCTTGCTGATGTGAGTGGCGGAGCGGCGAAAGAGATCCAGAGCCTTTTAGAGAGCAGTGAGCGTCAAGTCTCGACCATTATCGAGGAAACTAAGCGTCGAGTGAGTGACGGTCAAGATGTTTCGAAGCACGCAAAGAGTATGTTCGAACAGATTGCAAAGGAGGTCTACGGAATCTCTTCGCAGGTGCAGGGCATTACTGATGCTACTAAGGAACAGGAACTCGGAGTTCAACAGACAAACACTGCAATGTCACAGATGGATGAGGCAACTAGGAGAACCTCAGTTCTCTCTCAAGAAGCCAGCAGTTCGGCTGAGGACTTAAAGGATCAAATCGTCGATCTTCGAGAGATCGTAAGGCAGCTCGGATTGATGGTATATGGAAAGAGAAATTCGACTCAGCCCGTCCCTTCTTCAGGCTCCTATGAATTGGCTCGCCAAGAATCGAACGAGGGAGATGAATATAGTGAGGAGCAAAGTGCGTTTCATTAAATTCTCCAAATAGATCGGTACTGTCTAGAGATAGAACTATGAATCGAGAAAAGGAGGAATCTCCGTTATTTGAAGCTCGGACTATGTTGATGAGCGCTATCGGTATGTTAGAGCTCGCTTCTCAAAGTACCGAGCCAAATATTCGAACTGAGTTTAACGAAATTGTATTATCCACTCTGAAGACTCTTGAGAAGTTGTTAAACGAAGCAAAGGAGTCCGCCGCATATGACCCTGCAATGTACGGGAAGAAACAACAAGTCGGTAAAGAAGGAAAAATTCTTCTTGCCGAGGATAATGAAATAAATAGGAGAGTCGTGTCCAAATTTCTATCAGGCCGAGGGTATAAGGTCACGGCTGTTGAAAACGGCGCGAGTGCGCTTGAGGCTTATGACTCTGGAAGTTTCGATCTTGTGTTGCTTGATGTGATGTTGCCAGAGATTGATGGCCTTGAGGTTGCAAAGCGCATTAAAAATTCAGAGCTAAAAGAGGGAAGAAGGATTGTTCCGGTGATTGCTTTGACTGCGCTTGAAGAATCGCAACATCCAGAGTTTCGCACAGTGTTTGACGGTGTCATTATGAAGCCTTTTAATTCTGCTTCATTGCTCGGTGTTATTGCCCGGCTTGGGTCGGAGCAAAAATAGTACTAAATCTGTTGGTAAATCGCTAAAATTTCCAGGAATTGAGCCTTTTTTAGGTTCGTGATAAGCCTTTCATCTCCATTTAAATTACGGGCTGAGGTTCTCTATCGGCGTTGTAATTTATCCCTATGCCGGGGTGGCGAAATGGTAGACGCACAGGACTTAAAATCCTGGGGGCAGTAATGCCCGTGCCGGTTCAAGTCCGGCTCTCGGCAGGAAAATGAGGAAGAAGATGAACCAATTAGAGCTACGCTTATGCTTATTCGGCTTTTCGCTATACTTCTCTCATTTACAATTTATGTTAGCGCCGCATGTGGCGAAAATTGATATCAAGATTTTACCGCAGAAAAATTTATATAGCGAGCCCCGCGCTCTCGCCAGTCTATTGAGATGCTGCCATTTTGGCTAATCTCTGCACTCATAGATAGCGCGGATTTCGTATGAAAATAAATCATTCATCTATCTATTCGTAGAAATGCGCAAAAGTTACCTGGTATTTTTCTCCTTACGGTGGAGCAGTACGAGATCAGTCTGAACTCAAGCGCTATGCGACACTAATAAACTTTCAGAATGCCTTTGGGCCCATCCATCTCAAGATGAAGCTGCTTGATAACATCCCAGCCTAAAAGTCCTTCCTTGCCCGGATAACTCTTAAAGTCATACGCTAAGACCGGGACATTCCTAAAATCTTTTCCTAATAGAGACAACTCAGCTACTGGTACAATATAACCCTCGACCCATCCACCAACTGCACCACTGACTGAGGCAGTTCCAATAGCATCTCTTGCTGAGTAACCTAATGTCTCGATTATATCTACGTCAACTTGGGTCATAAAAGAACCGGTATCAAAGACAAGGTTAGCTCTAGTGCTCCGATCTTTACTACCACCTAGGTTTACCTTTACTTCAGGGATTTGCCAGCTTGATCGCAGTCTTACTTGTCGCACGGCTGAACTCTAATGAGAGAAGGCGAGAAATATAAATTCTCAGGGATATCGGGACGCCCTACAAAAAGTATAGCCGAATGCTTAGGCACAGGCTCACGTCGAGCCATCTGATGGAAAGCCTTCTTATCGGAGTGATGAGATCTCAGTACCCCCGAACGAGGATAAGGATCTTCATCAGGCCAGTCGTAATCAACAAGCTCGACCCATTGCTTATCATATGATTTCTCAATCTCGTCCCAGGTAAGTCTCTCGTTAGGCATATCAGTGCTCCGTGAAATTGATAGGAAGCTTATACCACAAACGCAAGCTAACCACACGCGCAGTATTTTGCGCAAGGGTAGGGGACTCGTGCGTTCAGGAGATCAGAAAAGCAAATTTCCCTGGTCCAAAAATGGTCCAAACGAACGCGTTATCCACAGCACCGAACAACACCGTTCGTGAACGCAACCATCTCAATTTGCACATAACTGCTTGAAGTGATTTATGCCGAATTTTCGCATTTCTGGGCTTAAAATCCTGGGGGCAGTAATGCCCGTGCCGGTTCAAGTCCGGCTCTCGGCAAATTGGTTTTTACCACTTAGGGG
>CAZJXY010000070.1:0-11850 GCA_964549925.1 uncultured Bdellovibrionales bacterium
GCCCTAAAGTTAAGTTTAGAAGTTCCACCGGTATCAGAGCTAGTAGGACCGCCATACTCAATGCAGTTTTCAAATCAACAAACATTAGAGGATGTACAGCTCTGTTTGCATATGCGGCCAAAATTGGAGCAAGCCGGGATAAAGTTTGCGCCGCTAGAGCTTGCTAAACAATTCTCCTTTGAGCACCTCGGTCCCCGTTTGCATGATAATTTTGAGCCGAGCTCCACATTCGGACACCATAGTAAACTTAGGCGCTTGTCTAAGTTGAATCCGTTAGAGCTTCAATATCAGATCAGCAAAGGCGAGGCAGGGAAACTATATGGGGAGAACCGAATTATCACTTCGTTCGAAAAACTAGGATACAAGGTTGCTTTTTCCGATAGCTAGATTATGCACGATACCTCCTTCAATAAAATGTCTAGATTCGTCGAAAAATACCTCGGCGACTATAGAGAAAGTCATTTGGAAATACTGGACATTGGATCGCAAGCAGTCGAGCAGATGAATTCCTACAGACCGTTATTCAACTCCGCAACTTGGCATTATCGCGGCCTTGATATAGTCAGCGGAGAAAACGTAGATATCGTTGCAACTTCACCCTATAACTGGAGTGAAGTTAAAGATGGCTCGATCGATGTGGTTGTCTCTGGCCAAGCGCTTGAGCACATAGAATTTCCCTGGGAGACTGTTAGAGAGATTGCACGAATTTTAAAACCCGGTGGAATTGCGTGTTTAATCGCTCCATCGAGCGGGAAGGAGCATCGTTATCCTAACGACTGTTGGCGGATTTACCCTGATGGAATGCGGGCTTTAGCCAAATTAAGTAATTTAAGAGCGGTCGAGATCTTTACCGACTGGGGCTTAGGCGAATGGCAAGATACTTTTGCTGTTATGCAAAAACCTCGCGCGCAGAGCAGTAGCTCTGTCCTCGAAGACTTCGATGATCGCGGTGTGGCGCGATCGTTGTATAAACAAGCAATCCTCTCTCGTCCTCTAAATTCCAAGTATTATGTTAGTCTGGGACAACTATTACTAGAGGAGGAGAAGCCGAGCGAAGCTGCATTGGCTTTGGCCGCGGGTTTGATGCTTTCACCACAAGACTCCATACTTAAGAGAGAATTTGCCGAGGCGCTGCGCCTTACCGTTAGTAAACAGCCGCTCTTTTCAAGCGGACTGAATGCCTTAAAAATTACTCCACAAACCCTAGCTACGCTAGATTCTGCATTTCAATTGCTGTTGTCCTTAAGTCCAGATGAGCTGCGTCTTGCAATCAGGATGCAGGCGGCTGATACGTTTGCCTTAAAAAAAATTGCGTACTGGGCAGGGCAACGAAATAGAGGTGAGCTGGTTAAACTTTGTATCGAAGAGCTACTCTTTTCGGTGCAAGGAGATTTTGAAGTGGTCTTAGGCTGGGCCATTGATCTACGGAAATCTGGACCCAATCAATACTCGTCTGCCTTATTTCAAAAGGCATTGGAGCTTCAGCTTCAATGCGGGACGATAAATCGTACTACAGTGATTCAACACATTATCTTCGCCCTAAAAGCTAAGTCTTACTTAGAGATTGGAGTCGAACGCGGTATCAATTTTTTGCAAATTCAAGCACCGTTGAAATACGGGGTGGATCCTAAGTTTGAGATACCGGGCGGAACAGACGACACTGACAAACAAAAATTCTTTTCAGTGAGCAGTGATGAATTTTTTGCACAGGCTTTTAATTCGCAGCAAAAATTTGATCTAATTTTTATTGATGGATTGCATCGCCATATTCAAGCTCTACGAGACATAGAAAACAGTTTGAGGCTTTTGACTCCCAAAGGGGTCATTATAGTGCATGATTGCTTGCCAAAATCTGAGGCAGAAGCTTGCCCCAGCCTGGAACAAGCGCGCCAAACTCCCGGCTTCGACGGAAATTGGACTGGGGACGTGTATAAGGCCATTTTGCAGTTACGCTCGACACGAAAGGATCTCTTGATCTCGGTCTTGGAGGCAGATCACGGCATCGGCATTATTACACGAGGAAATTCAAAGGAGTCCTTAAATTTAGATTCCTCAGCGATCGAAGCGCTTAGCTTTGGTGAGTTTAAAAGTTCGGCAAAGGAGCTACTTAACTTGAAACCAGTTAGATGGTTTTTTGAGTGGTTGCAGAGTCAGCGTACTTAAAGATCCTCGTATGAAGTCGATTCCCATAGTTGATCAAAATCCCAAGAGCCCCAAACTCCTTGATTAGTGTAGGAGCATGCTCCGCGATGGAGAGCTTGAAACTTTCTGGTAACATAAACGCTACTTCCAAATTTCTGAAGCTGGCGCGATATCCACCAATCTTCACTTTCGACTATTGGCTCAAACTTTCCGTCTTTTCCTCGGATAATTTTATCGCGAATTGTAAAATAAAGTTTATCAGCCCACTTTGAGCTAATATCGATTAACATTAATCCGGTATTGGCTAACAAGCACGGGGAGTTCGCCGAGGGCACATTCCATAAGGTAGCTAGTTCTCTCGCGCTAAAAGTCTCAGGGAGCCCAGCCGCCTCCTTCATGGTCAGCCTCCGACGTCTTAGCGAGCCAGCATTTTTAAAGATCAAACCACTTGAGGTTATGCCACGCTCGTCCTTAATTGGAATCAGCACGCTCAGACATCCAGCTTTCAGTCGTTCTAACTCGGCCACCATCCCGTCTATGAAATTCTTTGGGATCACCCTTACATCAGAATGCCAAAGCAGAAAGTAACGACACTCCGGCCGGGCATTGAGGGCGGCGCAGTAAAGTGAGTTAAAAGCTTGTGCTAATAGAGAAGATTGCCAGCAAGCGACGGCATACTCTTTTCGTCCCGCTAGTTCCTCGTAGATTTTTCCATGGACCTGAAAATCGATCCGGCCATCATAAGTTGGAACGCCGACGAGTAAATTCATCCGTAAATCACCTTTCAACTGTTGCCTCTTAGCTATCTACCACTTTGTCTACTAGATGCGAAATCATCAATTTCTGCCATACCTTTTATCAGATGCCTGCGCTGAGTGCCCCACTTCATTTACCGTCGGTTACAGAGAAATTGTCCATATCGCGTTTTTCAATAAAAGTTTCTTAAAAGCTATCAACCTCGATGAAATCAAAATCATAGGACGTCTCTGAGGATAGGAGGGGGGTGGCTAAGAATGAAACCGATCAGTACAAATCCAGTGAGCGTAAAAATTAACTATCACCTTTACGTTACGCTATGTATCAGAGAGCGTCCGATCCAAAGGTAGCTTAGCTCCAGTGACAGCACATATTCTGGACGCGATTTCTCTATAACCCCCTCTGCCGATGAGAATGAAAGTATCCTTGGGCACCTCGGGTAATTCAGTAATCATCTTCATGAGTACATTGTGAAATTTAGTTTTATCTAAACAGAAAAATGGATAGTGTGGGACAATGAAGAGCACATACTGGTCATGCTTTGGGAAGTGCTTCAATATCTTGGCTACCAGGTACGCTTCCCGCACCTTCTTCAATCCAGACAACGCCAGGGCTAGATCAGAGCGAAGCTTGCCATCAATTATGGCGGGCTTAAACTCATTGTGCGAATTCAGCTGTTCCAGTTCCGCCTGCGCTAATATAAGAGATTCGTAAGCTTTTACATAATTAGGTTCATATTTGGATTTAATATCTGTATCATCGTTTCTTGATCCATAGTCTAGCGCTGACTGACAAGCGATCAGGACCAGCTGAGGATCCACCTCGCTGCTGATAATTCTATCAACAATATCGGCCCCCTTTTTATCATCGTTTTCAAGCAGCACGTCAGCATATAGTGCGGCATTAGTGTAGTCTTCTTGATCGGCAGCATATAAGGCTTCATACAGTGGAAGAGCGGTCTTACTCCCTTCAAGGGCGCGAACTAGCCCGGCCTCTTCGCACTGCTCTTCTCTCGAAAGTGGGCCATGATCGGTCTGCCTGCTTCGCAGCTGATGCAATCTTGCGCGCTGCTCTTCAGCCACCTGAAAAGATTCCTGCCACTGAGCACCGACCAGTGCTGTAAAATCTTGATTCAAATGCTCTTGAACGGATTTGCTGGTACTCGCAAGGAGTTTATCCGCTGCCGGGCTAAAACTACCGGCTAATATCGAATCAGTCACCTTTCGAAGATGACATTCAAGTTCCGGTCCGCCAATCCCCGCCATTTCCCCGACCCGCTGTATCAGAGTCGGATGCGAATCATCGCGCGATGGCTCTTCCCTCAAGGCCTTTCTTAAAACATCCTCGGCATCTGCTTGAGTGATGTCACTTCTTAGAGCGCTAATGTAACCAAAGAGGAGCTGGGAAGGCGCTTCTGGATGATTGACCGCTCGCTCACCTGTCTGCTTCCAGAAGCGCGGCATTGGACCACGACAAATAATCTCAATCCTGACTAGAGCGCGAACAGCCGCTTCCGTTCCCGCAACTTCTGCTGCTCTGCTGTCAGCTGCATATTCGCACTGTCTGCGTAAGGCGAAAGAGTAGGTACTGAATTTTGGATAGTACCAGTGGAAAAATGGCCGAAAGAATATATCCTTGCTAGAGTTTCTATCAACCGAACTCAGCAGATGCCACCAGGTAGTGCGAAGGCGGTATATCCAATTACCGAACCTCCCATCCTGGGCGGAGAAATGCCCGAACTCATGAGCGATCACCGAGGTAAATTCGTCCAAATCCAATAATTGAAGCAAAGGTAGACCTAATAACAACGTGTTCTGATGCCAGCCGAAGATACCAAGGCGAGGTCTTTGTACCGCTGCAGCATTCAGTTCCGTATCAAGCAATATATGATCAGGGAAAGGAGCTCCGAGCTTGCGGGTAACTTTTCGAACCAAAGCGAATAGTTCCGGCGCGTGTTCCTCTGTTATCTCCATTCCCTCAACCGGCGGAATGGACACAAACAGAGAGCGTAATAGCAGATACAAGAACGGGAGCAAAACGATAAGTATTTTCCCCAGAACCACGCCACCAGTTCTGGCATAGATAAACAGCCAGATTGTACCGATGGCCGAGCTCACAGTCAGCGCAATTAAGGCAAAAATATAGCCGTATCCCAAAGCGGCCCAAAGGAATACTTTGACTTTGTAGGCCTCGGGATGAAGCCTGGCGTATTCCTCAATATCCACTAAATCTTTTGCGACCATTAGATCCGCCTTAATTACAGAGCCCCAGTGCCCTAGGAGCTAATTCTTATAAACTGGGGGTAATTCTAGATTCAAGCTAAAGGTGGTGCGTAGCGAAAATTTTAAATATCCGCTCTAAGCCTAATATTACGGGGTTTTAACGCGCTGACTGCGATCCGGCGAGTGAGTCAAAAGCGGATAAGCGCTATTACTATTCTGATATTACTCGATTTGATTAAATTTTTGGGGTAGGGCGCTGCTTATGACAAAATCCCAACTTCCTTAAGTCGGCTCTTATAAATGATCGGTGAACCCGGTGGTACTTGAGCAGGCGCTATTGATTCTCTGGATTCCATCTTCTCACATTCTGGAATGTTCATTTTTGAGCCAAATTTCATTTGAACAATAGTTATGAGCACCGATTCAAAAATGCGTCAGATCGTGCGCCCAACAATTTCCGCAGAGACTTCGTGGCGCAGTAGATTACTGAAACTATCTACCAATTCTATCTTCAATCACCGCATAAGCAGTGCTAAGCGAAGCAAAAAGTTGGTGATCTTGAGTGTGCTTACGGTCTGGGTGATAGTACAGCGATAGCAATCGGTAGATAGCCTTTATTGATTCTGGATCGAGTTTAGAAGGTGTTGGGATTTCAGGAATCTGCTCCTTATGCGGATGCATCTCTCGAAGTTTGGTAAACACCGCAAGTGCCTTAGTAAGTCGTTGTTCTGGACCTAACATATCATAGGGAATGTCCTCATAATTGGCGTGCGCGAAATCGCGAAAATGCCGATCGTCGAAATCGGATTGCTTGGATCGTCTTTTTAAGTTTTGAATTTCGCTTTCTCCCAGGAGTCTTTTCTCTCTCAAGGAATGAAGCAGAAAATCAAAGTATCTTAATAATATTTTAGTAAGCTTTGGATTGGCGCTACAAAAGTTATCGTTTCCAAGAATCTCAGAATAAATAAGTGTTGCGTCGTGCGTCAAAGAAGTACCGGTCACCGTAAAGTCTGAATCAACCTTCGGATCGAAGCGCTCAGCGCGACCAATATAAGAACCAAAAAAGACCAATGTGGCCCAGTGTTTATCGGGACCTGGCGGCACGATTCTAAAATCGTCGACGAGCCTTTCAAAGATTAAATTACGCTGATCTGAAGTAAACTCGTCTAAGACAAGCTCTCCCTTCAAGATTTGGTCGATTCTCGCAACAACGGTCTCTGGACGTAAGTTAGGGTTATCAGCCCCATCAAACGCTCTCTTTAAAAACTGCTCAACTGTTTCGTCAATAGGATTTAAATGGGATTCTAATCCCAGAACTATTTCATCCGCGGAATCTTCTGATCTTTTACTATCGGCTCTGCGGCCTGTACCAATATGCCTAGGCATCTGCTCTCCAAGTCCGCTACCAATCCCTCTGTATAGTTATAGCAAGTTCGGAAGTAAGGGAGGCTTAGATTGACTTATTTTTTCTGCTGCCTCGCGACTTTTCCAGCGAACGCGGGGCCCTAGGCGAAAATCACTATTAGGGTTAACACTTAGTTAGCGCCAAATTCTTCCAATGCAGCAAGCGCTTCGCAGCCGTAGACCATTGAGGGGCCTCCCCCCATCATCATGGCAACACCGATTGTCTCCATGACCTCTTCCTTGGATGCTCCGGCTTTAAGCGCATCGTGCACGTGGTATCCGATGCAGCCTTTGCAATGGTTAGTAATACTAATCGCTACAGCCATAAGTTCTTTGGTCTTTCTGGGCAAAGCCCCGTCTTTTAAGGCTTCTTTATGAAGGGTAGCAAACGCTCCCATGGTGCTTGGAATCTTTGTGCCGATCGCTCTTGAAAGCGAGTTTAGTTTCTCGCGAATCTCGGTGAATGTCTCTGCCATAACAATCTCCTTGGAAAGTTTGGGAGAATAATTCAAGGGGTTTTGGTTGTCAAAAGCCTTAAGGTAGAGTTGCGCGGCGACAAACTAGAGCTCTTCCATGTGCTTTTCAAACCAAGCCGCTATTTCTGATAGTGGAAATTTCTTCACTATGACCTTTTCCACAATAAGTCGATCTCCCTCGGCTGCGGAACAACTCACATTATAGCCATTCAATCTCAGAAAAATTACTGCCAATGAAAACGCCATGCGCTTATTTCCGTCTACGAAAGGATGGTTTAAAGCCAAACTATGTAAGATAGCTGCGGCCTGCTCTGATAGTGAGTCATAATATCCAGAACTCGCTCTGGCGATAGCACCTTCAAGAAGGCCAAGATCACGTACTCCACCATCTCCTCCGAAACGGATGATAAGTTGTTGGTGGAGGTACAGTGCCTCCTCGATCGTCGGATAAATAATTTTCTTTACCATGGAAAGGTTGCTTATTCCGCAAGGCGTTTTAAGAGGACCTGGTTTTCGTTGAGTACTACTTCCACAGCGCTCTTAAACGCTGGTCTAATACGAACAAGTCGAAGGTGTTCTGCTACTGCTGTAGAGACAATCTCAGCGATCGGTATCTTGCTCTCTTTGGAGTAAGCTCGAAGTTCAGAGAGAACATCACGCTCTAGTTTGGTTGCGAATTTGGTTTTAGACATGAGTATATTATGACTTGACATGTCATGACACGTCAAGTCAAAAACTAAGGCGAGATATTAGGGTCCTGACCGATTAAAAGTTGAATCAGGCTAGACCGAGTATAGAATATGCTCTAAACTTGTGGTGACCTAAACTCGCCGCGCACTACCGCCAAGACTAAGTCTTCATCCGAGATAATTCCTGGTCGGAGACCTGGAGCGATAAGGTTTCTAAGATCGTGACAGATTGCACCGGAGATTCTAGGCTGAAGATAGGCGTATGTGCCGATTGGCTCATAATTCTCGGGGAGGTTTCCGATGTCTTTTACGTCAACGACCTTCCCTTTAGAATCTGTAGCTAGCCCCTCTTTAAACATCCAAGGATAACGGGTGCCAAATTCCGCTGCAACCATTCGCTCAGCCGGAATTAAATACATGGTTTCCGGACTACGACCTTCAATCAGTTCAGTGTAGGTCATATCATCGGCAAGATGTATGATCTTATCGGAGATCGATAATGTGCTCGTCTTAAATTTTGCATGCGGAAGGGGTTCGACAAACAGTCTGAAACTAAGGTGTCCAGTTTCGCTACCGCTTCGCGTCAAGTAGTCTGCCAACTCTGCACTTAGGCCTTCCCCCTTCAGTGCGTTCCCCAGCGCTTCATGGGCTGACGCGCTATACGCATCGCCAACGAAAATGCCAGCCTTAGCTGCATTACGCCTAAGCCCTTCATAGCGCTTGGCTGCATCGTGTACCAAGCACCGCTCGCCGATCCTTTCCACCGCTTCTTGAGTTAAGATCCCAAGTCTCTTCAACTCCTCGGCGATCTGAAGTCCAGCATGGGCAACAGCAAGGCAATGTTCGCCAACATTTCGCCAATCAGATTTGTCGATAGCCTTTTTGTAAGGATCAAAGATTTCGCGAGGTTTAGTGGGGTGCACGCCAGCGAGTTCTAGAACCTTCATTGCTAGTGGAAATCGCTGCTCAAACTCGTCTAGTCTAGAGAGCGGATCAAACCGTTTGCCTCGCTGAAGAATTTCATTCCGCGAAACATTTTCAAACTCGCTCTTATCATCAATAGAACAAGAAGTTGGAAGGATCAATTCACCTGCGTCATAGCGACCGTGATATGTCGTAGAATACATCTGAACACCGAGAAAGATAACACCAGAAGCTAACTTAATCGGTTTATAGTACTAAGTAAAGTACTCCCATCTTGATCATATAAGTACCCGTTAATACTTAAGGTGGCTTTCGACTTTCGAATCTCCAACATCCCAAAATTAATCGAACCAAAATAAGCCGCTCTTCTATTCGGCTGACCTTTATCGATCATTGCTGGAGCAAGTCTGGCAGAGAGTGGTGATGAGGTAAATTCGAAGACGCGCTTTTCTCCGACTGGCACCTCCAAAACCTCTGCAAAATGTCGATCGCCGGAGAGCACTATAACTGTAGCGATCGAACTACTAATCGCCTTTAGCAGCCGAGCTTGTTCCTTTGGATACTGATATAGCCCCTCAAATCCTTGATTTTCAGCAAGAAGCTGTCCGCCGCTAGCGATTATTATAACCTCGTCTTTCGGATGCGCTAACTCAGACTCGATCCACCTAAGTTGAGCTTCACCGAACATAGTCGAACCTTTCTTCCCTAGGTTTTTTCGAAATGTTCGATTATCAGTCAGCAGAAGACGAACCCCAGGAATTGAGATCGCTCGTGCCAAACTACCCTCAAGTCCAGGGGGATTTGAAACATCACCCCAATATTTTTTAAAAAGTTCTCTTGTGGTTTTATAGTCGCTAAATTCGCTATCAGCATTATTCGGTCCAAAGTCATGATCGTCCCAGATAGCGTAAGTTGGAACCTTACTTAAGAGCTCAAGAAAATCCTTACGAGAAAAGAGCCTTTGGTAAATTGAATCTAGTTGGTCCTTATTTTTAAAATCAACATTTTCAAAATAAACGTTATCTCCGAGAAATAGCATGAGGTCCGGAGATTTGGCTGAAATACTTTTCCAAATTGGAGAATCTGGTTCAGAGACACAAGAGCCAAAAGCGATTCTAATCACAGGAGTTTCTAAAGTGTCTGGAGCTTTGGTTGGGATTCGAGTCGAGCAGGCAGATAAAGTCAGGGCTAAAATTGCCGAGCTAATAATTAGCGTAGCCTGAATAAGTTTCACTTAAGCCACCTCTCCAAAAACCGAGATCTCATTTTTGTTATAGAAAAGTCTCTGTATAAATAGCTCGCGGCAGACTTTTGAGAGCAGTTTTTCTGTAGTAGGTACTAACTCAAAATCTCTCGAACCTTTGAATTTAAGCGTTACAGCAAAATATTTGCAGCGTTTAGTTGTTACCCAGGTTTTTAAAATCTCAATGCTGCGCTCAGGGAATGCGGCCACGTCACAGAGCACCCAGTCAAAGGAACTTTTGGACTGATACTTAAACGCATCCCCCCGCACGAAATTGAGCCGCTTATTTAACATTAGATCGTCTCTGAGCGGAGAGCGGTCAATCGCAGTAACGGTGGCACCGCGCTTTAAGGCAATATAGCTCCAGCCACCGGGCGAGGCGCCGAGGTCAAGCACCGTTTCACCCGCTTTTATCTTTTTACCGAGTCTAAGCTCAACCTCGAGTATTTTTTTAAACGCTCTTGATGGGGGATCCTTATCGTCTTTGATTTTTACAAAACCGCCTGGAAACCGTGATATCGAGTTGAGTGGAGTATTCTTCAACCTGTACGGCGCTATCGAAAGAAAACCTTTGGCGTTATCGAGCAGGAGTAATTGCACTAGTTTCTCATCGGGTAGCCAGGGAGAAGAATTGTCGGTTGTAAGGTTTTTTAATGCGGAGTCAGGTAGTGACTTGATTACACCCCCATAAATAAGTGAGCAATATTTTGAAATCATTGGAAGCGAATTCTTTCCGATAGTGAAGAGATGCAGCCGCCACGGGGAGTCGCGTAGAGTTGATTCGGTGAGTAACTTTGCGGTGATTATTTTGGCCCAATTCGAAGCGGATTCAGCGTGAAGCTCATGCACGGCCGACATAAACTGAAGACTAAATGGCCGCGCATTTAGGGCCCCTGACCTGCCCAAGTTGGCCGATAATACAGCCCGATCGCAGAAAATCTTGAAATCGCTATAGGTGCCACTCTCTCGAAGATTTTCGAGATTAAAATCAGTATTTTCCGGAAGGGAAATATATATGTCTCTGGGGACTTTCATCGGTTGCATTAGCTTTCGATACGGGATTTACTATCATAGATGTCGATTCTGTGCAGCAGAGCGTTAGTTCGTAAGAACGTTACCGCATGTGCTGCAAAAGCCGGATCGACGCTTAGAGGTGTGTGGTTCTAATTTCAAACCAATATGAGTTTAACGATTAATCGCTCGGATTTAAAGTATCTCAGCCTACTTAGCCTTGGTGCGCTTGGGGTCGTTTTCGGGGATATAGGCACAAGTCCGTTGTATGCACTGAGAGAGTGCTTCCACGGTGTCCATGCATTGGGAGTTTCTGAGGAGAATGTACTAGGGGTGCTATCGCTTATCACCTGGGCGTTGGTAATGGTGATAATGGTAAAATACATGCTCTATATAATGCGCGCGGACAATCGCGGCGAAGGGGGGACGTTAGCGCTTATGGCTCTGGCAAGCGGGAGCGGTCGCGGTGGGGGACGAATGTCAAAGCACCAGGTGATTGTGGCCCTAGGTCTTATTGGTGCGGCAATGTTGTATGGTGATGGAATGCTGACACCAGCTATCTCCGTTTTGAGCGCAGTTGAAGGTCTAAACGTAGCTACACCATTTTTCGAACCATATGTAGTTCCTATTACTGTACTAATACTAATTTTATTATTTGCTGCGCAGAGTAAAGGAACCGGAAAAATCGGAGCGGTTTTCGGTCCAATTATTTTGGTTTGGTTTCTTACTTTGTCGATAACTGGACTATTTGGCATTTTATCCAAACCCTTAGTGCTCCATTCGCTTAATCCATTGCATGCATTTAGTTTCCTGATCAGTCAGGGATGGCATGGTTTTGTAATATTGGGAGCTGTATTTCTAGCAGTTACCGGCGGCGAAGCGCTCTTCGCTGATATGGGGCACTTTGGCCGATTGCCGATCAAGATATGTTGGTTCAGCATCGTCTTTCCTTCATTGTTACTTAACTATTACGGTCAGGGAGC
>CAZJXY010000071.1:0-11848 GCA_964549925.1 uncultured Bdellovibrionales bacterium
TCTCCTTTCCGCGCTCTACTTGAGACAAAGTCTCTCTAACCGATAGATTCCTTCCAGATTCCGGGAAAAAATTTGGGTCGCGGTTACAGTAAATCAGTCGCTGCTTTCCGTCAGAACTAAAGATGTTTAGGTGGTAACCCGACTCAACGGCATATCCCTCAATCGAGGTGATCTCAATCAATCCAAAAAGCAAGGTCGCATCAGGTATTGTAACCAAAATAGGGTTATTGACGTTGTCGGGATGAGTAGGGGTGTTGGGAAAATATCCGGGCTTATTCTCCTGGGTATAAAATGCATTAATCCTATTGTGCTGGGAATTACCCCAATCCTCAGTTTTGTCCGGATGATAGGTTTCAGCCGCACAGATAATCGGGACGAGAGCGCAGAGGATCAATAAAGGAAATCTTTTCATCTGCACTAGATACCCCAGTAGATGCCGGGATTTCAATAGGAAAAAGGTTACTTTACTCCACACCAGTCCGCAATAAAGCAAGCCGCAACCTTGGTTACTCGCTTTAGGCTCTCTAAATCAACCGCCTCGTCAAAACCGTGGATGTTTTTTGTAATCGGACCATAAACCATACTCGGGGTGTTTTGATATAGAACATAGAAGCGACTGTCGGTTAGGGCAGTGTGAACCACGCACTCAGCCTCCTTACTGTGCAGTGCCTTATGAGCTGATGCCAAAACCTTTTCAATTTCCGTTCCGGCGGGGAGTACATAACCAGGAGAGAGAAAACCGTGATACAAAATCTTTGGAGGGTGCTCTTTCAATAATGGATCTTGCTTTGCTGCCTCAAAGATACAGGCTTCAATCTCACGCTGACACTCGGCTACAGTGCGCTCGGGAAAGATCCCGATACGGGCGTCAAAGGAACAGTTTGAAGGAGTACTAGATGTCCACTCTCCGCCCTTAATCTTTGAGATTACAATTTTTATGGCGTTATCAATATGGGAAAATGATGCAGGCTTAGAATCGTTCCATCTTTGCTCAAGTGCTCTTAAGGCATTCATCAGCGGAAAGCAGCTTTCAATCACGCTTCCGCTCGATCCCACACGCCGCCCGGCGTGGACTGGTGGAACATTTAAATCAACTCGGATCCAGATAACACCAACCTGGCCGCGGCGAATCACCTCACCAGTTGGTTCGGTTATTAAGACCCCATCAGCTTTGTACCCTCGAACAACGGTAGCTAAAGCACCATTCCCGGTTGCTTCCTCTTCAACCACAGATTGCTGATAGATCGTGCCTTGGAGGTTTAAGCCGGCCGATTTAATCGCTTCAATTGCAAAGACGTTAGCAGAAAGCCCGCATTTCATATCCCCAGCGCCGCGGCCGTACATCCATCCTTCTTTAATTATTGGCTCATATGGAGAAGCGCTCCAGGAGCTTTCCTTTCCCGTAGGGACGACATCGACGTGGGCGTTTAAGATTAATGAACGACCCTTTACTTCTTTGGGCTTTAAAGTTCCAACAAGATTGAAGGCGTTATCATAGGTAGTATCCACTACCGGAGAGAATCCCGGGTGCTTTGAGAGTTCGGCTAAGTCTAACTTCCAAAGGTCGACTTCATAGCCGAAAGTCTTAAACTTGGAAGCTAAAAACTGCTGAATTTTAGCCTCTTCACCGCGCTGGGAAGGAAAGCGCACCAGCTCCTGTAAAAATTGGACCTGACGCTCGAATATCTTCTCAACCGAGTCAGATATTTTTGCTTGGGTTATGGAATCTAACATGCAAAGTAGACTAGCATACTACCTTCGATCGGTGCGAGGAGCTTATTCGCCAAAAGAGTCATTATAGTGAACGACCTAGATAAAAATTTTATACTACGTACTTTAGAGCTTGCAAGAAATGGTGGGGTAGCCGTGCGACCTAATCCCTTGGTCGGGGCGATTTTAGTCCATGACCAAAAGGAAGTATCGGGGGGATATCATCAGCGCTACGGAGGGTCGCATGCCGAAGTAAGCGCTATCGAAAATTTAAGCGATAGAACACTCCTTCCTAAATGCACGCTTTACGTCAATTTGGAACCGTGCGCTCATTTTGGAAAAACTCCGCCGTGTGCCAAACGGATCGTTGAAGAGGGGATTCGGGAAGTTGTCTTTGGTGGATTTGATCCGAACCCAAAGGTTTCAGGTCGAGGGCTCGCCATTCTGGAGAGTGCAGGTGTCAAGGTTAGACACGGGGTGTTAGTAGATCGATGTGTTGATCTGAATAAGAGGTTTTATACATCGCAGGTATTTAAGCGCCCTTATGTGATCCTAAAATGGGCAGAAACTGCTGATCGATTTATCGCTCGGACAGATGGCACATCGCGATGGATAAGCTCAGTCGAATCTCGTGCAACCACTCATCAATGGCGAGCAGAAGAGGACGCCGTATTAGTTGGGACTAACACCGCACTGATTGATAATCCAGAGCTTACTGTAAGGCATGTGGAGGGAAGAAATCCGATTCGAGTTGTATTAGACCTTAAGCAGAGGCTTCCTACAAACTTGAAACTTTTCGATGGCACGGCGCAGACTATTCGAATTACAGCGGCTGACTTAAAAGGGGGAAGCGCAGCACTTTTTCAGATACTTAACGGGCTGCTTTCTCAAGGAGTGCAGAGTGTAATCGTTGAAGGCGGGGCAAAGACGTTAAACTGGTTTTTGGAAGAAAATCTTTGGGATGAGCTCAGGGTATTTTCAAGTAAGGAAAACTTTGGAGCAGGAGTTCGTGCACCAGAACTCCCGATATCAGGATTGATCGAGGAATCTGAATTTGGAGCTGATAGATTAAAGCTATACTTACACCACGAAAATCGTCAGCGCCTGATTGCAAGTGGACTTTCCAAATTTTAGTGAAGTATGCAATATAACCGCATGAATTTTCGGATCGTCTATGTTCTTGTTACGCTTGCCTTGTTACTGGGGTGCCGCTCGAATCCTACCCTACCCAAGCATAATGTAATAATTATTGCCGTAGACACTCTTGGGGCCTCTCACGTTCAGGTCCTCGAGAAGGAAGGAAAGCTAAAAGGCATAGGGCAAATACTTAAAAATGGGGTTGTGTTTGAGCGAGCTTATTCTGTAGCTCCCTGGACTCAGCCGTCATTCGCCTCGCTTTTTACATCACAATATCCATTTCAGCACCGAGTTCAAAAAATTGGAAAACGGTTTAGGCCCGAGGTGCTGACATTAGCCGAACGAATGGGTCAACTTGGGATGGAGACAGCAGGAATTGTAAGCCACACTCTGCTTACTCCGACTTACGGGTTTGATAAGGGGTTTTCCTCTTACGAGCACATCGCCTTCGATCGAAGTCCTAGTCAAATCGTATCTTCTGAAGACGTCACCACTCGTGGAATAAAGTGGCTTGATAGTAAGCTCGAGAAGGCGAAAGTAGGAGAGACCTTTCTCTTTCTGCACTATTTTGATCCGCACTATAGCTACATGCATCATCCTAATTATGATCGCACCTCGTGGTATGACGGTGAACTGAAGGCTGGCATGGCGTTTAGCACATTACGGCGGATGAGCCCGAAACTATCAGAAAAAGATATCGGCTTTAACCGAGAGCTATATCGCGAAGAGATTCTATATACTGACGAGAATATTGCAAAGCTTTTGGATTATCTTAAAGAGAAGGGGTTGGACAAAAATACTTTGATTGTATTTTTAGCCGATCACGGTGAGGAATTTCACGAGCATGGAGCCGTAGGGCATACAAAAACTGTCTTTGAAGAGCTGATCCATATCCCCATGGTCTTTTATTTTCCTGGGCAGTTGAAACCGAAGCGGGTGGATGGGTTAGTTTCCAACCTCGATGTTATGCCGACGCTATTGGAGTTTAAGGGCGAGGACTTGGGTAAAATCCCACATGAAGGAGAGTCCTTGGTGCCGATCTTGAGTGGTTCAAAGTCAGGATCTGACACTGGGCGGGTGGTGTTAAGTGAGACTGAATACCTGGCCTCCAAGATCGCTGCGGTATCGAAAGATTTCAAATTAATTCAAGACAAAGATCGAAAGCGCTGGCGCGCCTACAAGATTAGTGATGATCCGGGAGAAAGTAAGCAATTGGATTTAAATAGCGACCCGGTATTTGGAAAGTTAAAGCAATTAATAATGGCTTATAATAAGCGGGCTGAAAGCGCGCCTAAAAAAGTCGGTGAGCCGGACAAGGAGTTGAATCCTGAAGAAGTCGAGCAGTTAAAGAGTTTGGGATATCTTTAGAGAGTAACCGCGGAGAGTCTCCGGTTCTAGTAAACAACGGGGGGCGTAACTCGACCTAAAAAATCCTCCTTGAAATTGGGAATAGGCTACGCCACCACGTTGTTGTCGACACTACGACATTGAAACAGAATCCTGGCGAACTCAAGCGAACGCGTCGCTAAAGTCAGCTAGGAGTATCGATTCTAGTCCCGGGCGTCGCGAAGATGCCGGAAGCCCTCGATCAACCCTCGCATCACCATGGTGGTTTGGTCGGCACCATCGGCGGCGAGCTTGATGCGGTCGTTGCGCAGCTTCGTTCGGATCGGAGAGAGGCAGGCACGCAGTGTGCTCGGCTTCGGGCGTTCACGGCCGGAGAGTAGTTCCCGCAGCGTCATGAGACACTGGTTCGCTTCTCTGGCCTCTGACTTTCCGCCTTCGTCAGGAGCAAAAGACCACTCTCGCATCATGATCGGAACGAGTCGAAGCGCCCACTCTTCGTCATGCCACGCGGGACGACGAAGAATGCTGAGGGTCCTTCGAAACGCTCCTACGATGGTGTCGTGACGGTGATCCGGGATGACACGCACGCCCCCTTGTTGGAACAAAGCGACGATCAGTTCGAGTTTCCGCTCGACCTCAGCGAGGTTCGGGCGGGCTTCTGGATTTACGATCGCCTCGAGCTCTTCTATCGCCTTGGCAAGACGCTGAGCTCGATCCCTAGAAGTGCTGGTGCTTGCCGTTACCTTAAGTCCGTATTCGTTGTGACGGACCACAGCGATGGCAAGTTCCTTTGCCCAAGGTTCGTCTAGCCAGTTAGGAGCTTCCCTTCCGGCGTATCGACTCTCGGGCTTCATCTCTTCGGGGGGAGCGAAGGTGTGCGAACCGAGATGCACTCGATTCATATAGAATCCTTTCTGCACCGAGTTGGTGCGGTCGGATGTATGTGAGGTAGAGACTCTTGGTGAGCAATCGCGTTGCTTCCACCGGTACTTTAAAGCGCGCTTTAAAGTAGCAGGAGAAGTCAACGCTTAGCCTAATTTGGAAGAACCTTAAAAAATTGGGAGTTACGCACCCGCCTGGATCAATAGACTTAACTTAAGACAACTCAGTCAGACGAGTACGAGGTTCAATCTACCCTAAACAGCAGGGGTGCAATGAGCGCGAAAATCTCATTCTCGGCCGTTCTCCATGCCTAGTCAAAATTGCCGGTTTTAGGCTGCTTTTTCGCTGAGTTAGACTAACGAATAATCACTACCGATGCGGCTAAGGCGATCATATAGTTTGGATTTTAGCGGAGATAAAGGCATCGACTTGAGCCAACCAAAGCATCTTGGAAAAGATCTACTAATAGTAACAGCTTTCGGCTTAATCACCGTCTTTCTTTGGGGGCAGACTCTTAACTCAAGCCTCTGGCTCGATGAAACACTAACCTATTGGGTAAGTTCCGGCAGTTTTTCAGAGATGCGGGAGCGAGTATTTCAATTCCAAGGACAAGGTTGGATTTATTACGCCTTGCCATGGTGCTTGATTCAGTTGGGTGTGACTTCAGAGATTGCCATACGCCTAATTAGTCTCGTTTCACTTCTTGCGGTGCTTCCCTTGGCCTTGAGTATCTTTCGCCGCTATCTTTCTGAGTTTGGGGCCTTAATTGGCTTACTAGTGCTTTTACTAAGCGAAGCGTCATTTTTTGCGGCAACTAGCGCTAGGCCTTACAGTTTGGCCTTGTTGTTTGGGGTGCTCTCTCTACAACTTTTACTTCAGTACTATAAATCTAATGACTTTGTTGCTTTACTGCTGAGCGCGCTTAACCTTGGACTGTCGATTCTAACCCACTACTTTTTTGTAGGGCTGCTCTTTGCGGGTCTGCTTATTACCATAATTGAAAAGGGGAGTGATCAGCGGAAGAAGGTTTTTGCACTGGCTATGCTAGGCATTACTTCCCTAGTGGTTCTTTTTATTTCGAAGGATCACATCGCTTATCTTCTTGAAAGAAGCACTGAGATCTCGTTTCCCGGACGCCCAACGATCTTGGAGCTTGTTTTAATTCTACTAAATGGTTCGGTTGTTTTTCTCTTTCTAATCTCATACATCATTGCCTCAACCGTTAAGGGGGATCGATCTAATTCGCTCCCGACGGCTGTATTGCGGAGTATGATGATCGTAAGTTTCATTTGGTATTTAGTTCCCACTCTGCTGCTCTTTGCTCTGGCTTATACCCTGGGAAGTGTCACACTATTTTCAGAGAGATACCTTTTGCCGCATCTTTTAAGTTTGCCGCTTCTTCTTGGCGCAATCTCGGAGCGCCTTCCGCTTGGAAGGTCTCGATCACTGATGATTGTAATTTTTGGGGCGTTCGTTCTTATGGGTAATTCTGTGAGAGAATATCCCAAGGAAGACTGGAGAGGAGCGGTTTCGAATTTAAAAGAGAAATCAAATGGCCGACCTACAATATTTTTCCCTGGTCTAGTCGAGAGTGGATCTTTAACCTTTCTAGAGGAGCAGCGGAATAAGGGGTATCTAAGTGCGCCGTTATTCTATTACGGATTTAATCAGGATATCGAGTTAGCACCGCTGAATATTGAGTCGGAGAACTTGCGTCATTATTGGGAGAAGCTTTTGGCTAAGGTTACCGCTTCCGAGAAGGGATTTCTTTTTGTATTCAATGATTCTGTGCTCTTGCTAGGAAGTAGAGCTTCTTCCTACTTTACTCAAAAGCTAAAGGAACGCGGTATAGAATCAACCGGTTGCACTGGGTTTCGAGGGGTAAAGATCTGTGAATTTCGGTAGTGCATAATTAGAGTTGCCGTGTAAATTTGCTTAGTCTTTCGCCTGGCCTCATACTTGCCAGTATGAGTGTTCACACGGAAGCCACTACCCCAGAGCTGCCAGATTCCGAGCCGCGAAAGGATGAAGTCGGTCAAGCGCTTTCCATCCCGAGCCTTGAGCCTTCCGACTCGCTAAGATTATCTGAGCAATCACTTGGGCAGAGCGAGGGTGGTAAACCAAGATTAGAAGAACTCTTAGGAGATGCTGGCACTGACCTGGATTGGACCGATGGGGCGTTTGACCTGCGTCGCTTAAGCTTGGATCTAAGCTCCAAGATGGAGCAAGTGCTGGGGCCGGATTGGCAAAGAATCGAAGACTATGATTGGTACGAATGGCAGGATGCGATTCAGAAGCGGCTAAAGAATCTCACTGTAATTGATTTGTGGCGAGCGCGAGAATTGTATGACCGTCAAAGCGATAAGTTGCGCGAACAAGAAGAAGAGGAGGGCCCGATATTTTACAATTCTCTGGATGAGATGGTCTCCACAGAAGCCGGAACGCTACTAGAGCAGCAGGCAGATCAGACGATATCATCTGCTTTTGATCGGCTATCTAAATTTACTATCGCTCGCATGGTGGCGGCTGAGTATCTGGACTCTCTAGATGGGGTGATGAGATTTTTATCTCCCCCTGCGGAAGACTCCAATCTCTTTCAGAGGCTTAAGTTTAAGTCCAAGGAGATTGTCGGCGGACTACTTCTTGGGATCCTCAAGGCCGGTTTCACTATCCAATTGGCTCGGATGGACCAGGTGAAGATGATAGAGAAGATCGATGCGCTAGATGAATCTGTAGGACCATTTGTCGAAGGGCTAAAATCTGGCATTCAGCTGCGCTTAATAAAAAAAATAGCGGCGAAAGAAGGGCGAGAGTCTGGGAGTAAACAAGATAATTAGCTTGCCCACTCCCGCGGAGTTCTTAAAGTCTGAATTAAATTTTCCTCGCGCGAACCTTTTTCCGGATGAAAATCGTATTCCCACTTTGCCAATGGAGGCATCGACATTAGGATCGATTCTGTTCGCCCGCCGGTCCGCAGCCCAAACAACGTGCCGCGATCATAAATTAGGTTAAATTCGGCATACCTTCCGCGTCGAATCAGTTGAAATTCCTTCTCCTTCTCACTCCAGGGCTCAGTCACTCTTCTTTTTACGACCGGCACGTAGCAATTGAGAAAGCACTCTCCAAGTCCGACGACAAATGGAGAAAGCTTCTCAAAAAGCAGCGCTCGCTCATTAGCTAAGGAATCCTTTCCTAAATAGTCGAAAAAGATACCGCCGACGCCACGTGTTTCGCCGCGGTGCGGGAGGAAGAAATACTCGTCACACCATTTTTTAAATTTTTGATAATATTCTGGATCATACGAGGCGCAGTGAGATCTTAGGGTGTTATGGAAATGCGTGGCATCCTCTTCGAAGAGATAATATGGCGTTAGATCCGTTCCCCCGCCAAACCATGCCAGTTTTCCAACTTCCAGGTACCTAACGTTGAAATGCACCGTAGGTACCATTGGAGAAAGCGGATGGATAACAATCGAAACCCCTGTGGCATAAAACGGCTGGACCGACTTTGTGCCGGTGAGTTTCTCGGTCATATCCGCGGGTAATTCGCCGAAGACCTCACTAAAATTAACTCCTGCACGCTCGAAAACTTCCCCAGCGGTAAGTACACAACTAATACCACCTCCGCCGTATCCCCCTTCGCCTCGTTCCCAGGAGTCCGATCGGAATTCTACCTTCGGTTCCAATAATGCCAATTGGGAAACAATTCGATCCTGCACGGAGCGAAACTTTGAAGCGATATCGGCGCGGGGATTGTTCATGCGCCGAGATATAGCACACCTTCGTATTCTGGTAAAAAGTGTCGAAGTTTAAGCTTGGATTGAGGAATTGCAGGGAAAAAGTGTATGTGCGGTGGCGAACTTTTCGGGTGGGTTCGGGGTGTGGTTAACTAATCCGCCACCGCACTAACTTTTGAAGAGTTATAGACCCATTTAACTCATGCTCCACACTCTTCACTAAAGGTTATGGTTGAATTATTTGTGGTGTGACTTAATTCTGTGCAAATTACGCAGAAATCGTAGAACTAGCACAAGTGGTTGATATCTTGCAGTTAATAACCGAGAATTTACGTTGCATTCGCTCAGCCACCGGGCGGTCCGATTACTCTACATTCGGAAGTTAAAAACCAGCGCCAACCTTCGGCAAGCCCCTTGCAATATATCCGATGAGGAAATGGATTGAAAGTGAGAAGTAGCAACCATTTCATTAGGTTAAGCAATAGCGGCTGCCATTGGTGGACAAAACAGTGGCGCCAGTAAATTTCTAATCTGTCAAAGCTTTGACAGAAAACTTGCGGTTTTGCTCGACAGTGTCGAGCAGCGGTTAAGCTCCTCGGAGGTTATATGTTAAACCTTGGTCTAATAAAACTCTTTGTTGACGCAGCGCTAGTGATGTCGCTGCTCTTTCTATGCTTTCGCTTCATGCGCGGTGGACGTAGCCCTACAAACCAACTACAAGTCGAACAGTTGGAACGAGCACTGCGTGCTCTAGTAGGAGAGGCCGAGGAAGCTGGGCGAACGCTCGATTCGCAGCTGCAACGCAGAAAGGGGGAGTTAGAGCAGGCGCTCTTTGATATAGACCTGGCTGAAAATAGACTAAAGCGTGCAGTTTCTTACGCCAAAGAATCAGCCAGTGATATAATATCGGTCGATCGCCCAAGCAGTCTCGAAACCATGACAGCCAGCAAGGCACCTTCGGCTCGGCCCGCTCAGCCAAATGCTACCCAAACAGATCCTAAGAAATCCGTCAAAGCGTCCGCCAGTACCGGGCCAACTCCAAGGTTGCGCTCTGAAATTATTGTGGATGACTCAGATGGCACGGAAGAACAATCTGACTCAACTCCGCTCTCCTGGGGAAACACTAATATATTTGGTCAACCGCTCGGGGAAGGGCCAGATGAGGAGATTCTAGAGGCTCAACACGAGGTTGGACGCGAATCACCGGTTACCAGAGCAAATCTAGAGCAGATTCATTCCGGCGCGGAAGAGGCCCTGCAGGTTGGTCGGGAACTTCAAGCCGCAACCGCTAGACAGCTAAGCTCAAGACAGCAGATCGAAGTTTCTAGAGAAGAGGAGGAAGTCGGATCGGAGCAAGAGGTAGAACGCCTGGGGGTTTTGGCTCCGATACGGCGGCATACACAGGTTGTTTAACTAACGTTTGATTTGGAGAAGTTTAGTCGATGGAAAGAGGTAGTTACGTAGCAGCATCCGCGGGGATGGCACAACTCGCCAAAATTCAGGTGGTCACTAACAATCTAGCTAACATAGATACGCCTGGATATAAGCGCCAAGGACTTGTTGGTAAGACCCAAACGTTTGAAGAGACCTTAGCAAAATTATATGAAAACCAAGATCCATTCGCTAAAGGTGACCACGAACGCACCCCAGGAGTTTCAAGCACACATACTGTTATTGACTTTTCGCAAGGGCCAATCCAACAAACCGGCAATCCGCTAGACGCAGCTTTAGCCAACGAGAATGACTTTTTCGTAATTAACACTCCTGGAGGTGTTGAATATACAAGAGCAGGAAACTTCACTCTAAGTGACCGCGGTGATCTTGTGACTGCTGATGGAATGACAGTTGCTGGAGAGGGCGGAGCGTTGAATGTTGGAACCGGCGGAAAAATTCAGATTCAATCGGATGGATCAGTAGCGAAGGATGGAGAGACAGTCGGGAAACTTCAAGTAGTTCATTTTGAGGACACAACTGGACTAGTTCCTAACGGCGCAAGCCGCTTCAAGTTGAATCCTGGCTCTCCCGGGCCCTCAAATGTTCCGGGGCATGTCGTGCCGGAGGCACTCGAGGGGTCGAATGTCTCAGCGATTAATACAATTGTAGATTTGATCAGCGTAAATCGAGGCTTCGAGCAGTACACCAAAGCGGCACAAAGTATTGATGGAATGAACCGAACGATGATTGGACAACTTGGACGGGAGTAATCAAATAGGAGCAAAATGGTATGATTAGATCACTATTCACAGCAGCCACTGGGATGACAGCTCAGCAGCTTAAAATGGATGTTATTGCCAACAACCTGGCTAACGTAAATACAACTGGATTTAAAAAGAGTAAGACTCAGTTCGAGGATTTAATTTATCAGGCGCTAGTAGAGCCGGGAGCCGCAACTTCCGACCAAACCATAAACCCAACCGGCATTCAGGTCGGTCTCGGTGTAAAGCCGGTGGGAACCACTAAGGTTCACTCACAAGGAGATCTTCAATCGACCAATAATCAACTCGATTTGGCGATTGAGGGCCAGGGATTTATCCAGGTGACATTGCCAGATGGGACCACCGCCTACACCCGTAGTGGAGGTTTGCAGCTAGATGCAAATGGCCAATTGGTTACTCCAGATGGCTACGCACTCGATCCAGCGGTCACCATTCCATCGGATGCTTTAGCGATAACTATCGCCCAAGACGGTACTATTGCAGTCAACTCCCCTGGCTCGACCACTCCAACTACGGTCGGAAACATCGAATTGGCGCGCTTTCCGAATCCTTCCGGTCTAAAATCGATCGGACAAAATTTGTATGTTGAAACGGAAGCCAGTGGAACCCCATCGACTGGGACTCCCGGTTCAGACGGTTACGGAAGGCTAACCCAGGGCTTTTTAGAAAGCAGTAACGTCAGCGTGGTTGAAGAGGTGGTAAATATGATTCTGGCTCAAAGGGCTTACGAATCTGCCTCAAAGGGGATTGAGACCTCTGACAATATGTTAAGTCGGGCAATTAATCTTTCAAGGTAATGACTAAATGAAAAAGTGGACAG
>CAZJXY010000072.1:0-11837 GCA_964549925.1 uncultured Bdellovibrionales bacterium
TTCGTGACTTCGATACTTTAAAGTAGTTGTTCCATTTTTGATTTTCCGCTACTGACCGAACCCTCGCTCGGGGACTTGCTCTGCAAATTAGTTCCGACACGCAACCGTACTATTCTTCTCGGCATCTCAAGTAATATCTGACAGAATGGCTGTATGGTGGCGAGTTATACAAAATTTTCACGGGTACTGCTTGGGGAGCAGCCCTCTTTACTTCCGGCGAAACAAGCGACGCTTTGGGCTACAAGTCTTGTGGTATTCTTGAGCGACCAGGTCACAAAATCTTCAGTACTGCTCTGCACTGATCTTGGATCACCAGTCCCACTATTGCCCGGATATGTTCAGGTGTTGCCGGTCAAAAATTCTGGAGTGGCTATGGGAATCTTTAGTCAATTTCCGAATTACGCCGCTCCGGGCGCTATGGCAGCGATGCTTTTTATCGGATTGGCTGCAATTGTATATATTATGTATCACTACTTTCTTAGTAACCGATTAGGGCAGCTAGGCCTTGCCCTGATTCTAGGTGGCGCGCTCGGAAATATCTTCGATCGAGTAAGGTTCGGACACGTTTTGGATTTCCTGCATGTGCAAGCTGCTGGAGCGTACTGCCCGGTTTTTAACTTAGCTGATCTTTCGGTGTTAGCCGGAATTTCAATCCTAGTTTTCTGCTACCCTGGACGGTAAATTTATCAGTTCCTCCGTGCTTTAGGAGCATAAACACAGCAACTAACTAAGATTTTATTGACTTTGAAAGCCACCATGTGATACCGCTCAATTCACTAAATACAAGTAATTGGGAGTCAATATGGAGCCGCTGAAACAGAAATCGGGTGCAGCTGATACAAATCCCGCTCCGGAACTAGACCAAGAGCTTTTTCAATCGTTTGGCTATAACCGGTTGGTGGCTGTCGCTCGGGAATTCCAGGGTTGTATAACTGATACTGAGTTTGAGGCGAGACTGAGAGAGATTGATGGGGTTCAGTTAGAAACTGAGGTGTCCCATCTCCGCGCGGGGCTTCGAGTGAGCGAGCAAGGTTTAGCGAACCTAACAGAGGTATTCGGCGGTATTTGCCACATCGAAAAGCCGGTTGCATACAGAATAGAAGGATCTCGTTAAGCCTTCATAGCAGTTAAGCGCAAAACTTAAATTCTCCTCCTTGCCCGCGCTTTGCTTTCTCCAACCATGCTTTTTGCCCAATCCGGAAGCGAGGGCGGAGACGCCCCTAATAAAGCAGAACATAGAGAAATTTATCACTTCCCCATCTCGACCAATACCCTCTAAACTTGTGGATAGAGAGGCGAAGGTGCAGAAGACAGGATCAAGCAGTTGGAAATACGATTCCTTTATCGTTCTTGGATTCTTCACCATTTTTACACTCGGCTTTAAGATCGCAGCAAATCTTGGGCTATCACCAGCTGCAACGCTAGCTCCGATGTTTGGCATCGGCGCGATCTCATACGGAGCGACGCTCATACGAAACCGCTCAGTTCAGTTTCTTAACGGTTCCCAGTTTTTTAACGCGCTACTTATGGGTGTATGTTGTTGGAGCGGAAACTGGCTTCAATTGTTAGCGATAAAACTTGCGCCGAATGCCGGATATCCACAGGCGATTATTGCGTGTGAAGTAATCTTTGTTTCACTTCTTTCTGTCGCTCTATTCCGCTCAACATTGACGCTCTCTAAATTTGGTGGTGCCATACTGTGTGCGCTGGGAGGCGCTTGTTTGGGGTGGAAGGAATCGACGCTTGCAACTGAAACCATAAATTCATCCGCCTGGTTGTTTCTCTCAATTGGATCGATGTGTATCATTGGTTTAAATACTCTGCTCTTTAAGCGCGCCACCACCCTCAATAGTGATCCCGCAGGAACCCTCACAATAATGCTGGGACTTTCGTCGGTTTTATTTGCGATTCAATTAGGAGTTGGCAATGAAGTTTTGCCGTTAAATGAAAAGTTACTGCTCCCGGTATTAATGGGTTCATTAATTTATTTTTCCGCAAAAATAGAGCTTAGGGCCGTTGGAGCAGCACCGAATCCGGGGTACGCTCAAGCGATAATGCGCTCTGCTGGGGCAACTGCCTCCTTAATTGCTCCGCTTCACCCGATTTTTGGATCCAGCTTATCGCTGGTTAATTTCATAGGAATTGTGATGATTACTGGTGGCGTAACGATCGTTTGCGTTGATCGTACCTCACCTTAGGAATTGTGTCTCCACCACAATCGCTCTAGAAAAGATTAAGCGGTTCGTGGATTAAAATCATGCGCTCGAACTGGACCTATAAATATTATTTATGCGTTGATGCGAGCAAACCTGAAGCCAGAATACCTTGAAATTATTGTGGGCAGACCCGGCGGTTACTCGAACACTGAACTGAACTTGCTGTTACACGCAAATCGCAGGCATTTCTAGAACCAAGTCTCTCCAATTTGCTTATACCTAACCGCCGAATTAGCTCATAATTCAATGTCACCGAGAGATATGACTCCAAAGGTCAACGGCCGACACTTAGTGATTAGACAGAATCGCTATTGCGTACAATCTAAAGCTAAGTTAAGATTAGCCAATGAGCTGGATTAACAGGACTTTTGAGCATCTTTTTAACAATATGCCCTCGCAACTGAGAATATTGCCAGTCTGGCTCCTGCTTGGTCCAAGGCAAGTCGGGAAAAGTTCTCTCTTAAAAAGATGCGGACCTGGCCGTCACTACATAAATCTTGATGACCCTCAAACTCGGGCTCTCGCCACTACAGATCCAATCTCCTTCATGTATGGTCTAAAGACACCGCTAATTATTGATGAAATTCAATATGCGCCACAATTATTAAGCGCCATTAAGGTGATTGCAGACAATACCAAAGAGCCGGGCGCCGTTTGGCTTTCTGGTTCACAGAACTTTGAAGTTATGAAAGGTGTTCAAGAAACACTGGCAGGAAGAGTTGCGATTCTAAATCTACTCGGACTCTCTGACGAAGAGAAGTTGATCACTGCTTCTGATGAAGTGGCGATCTTTAATTCAGCCTGGGAATCATCTTTTCCTAAATTATATCCTGGTCCCGAAGATGCAGCTTGGGACCTTTATATCGCCAGCTATTTGCAGACATAGATCGAACGAGACGTACGGGAACTGCTCGGCGTTCAAAAGCGGCGAGAGTTTGAGGTCTTTGTTAAAATGTGCGCGCTCAGGACTGGACAACGGGTCAACTACGACGAGCTGGGCCGAGATGCCGGAATCTCAGGCGTTACAGCAAAAGAATGGCTATCTGTGTTGGAGGATTCCTTTTTACTCCGATTAGTTCACCCCTACCATTCGAATAGAAGCAAACGTCTGATTAAGCAACCAAAGCTCTACTTTCTGGATGTAGGCATAGCCGCATATTTAGCGGGGATGAAGACATCGACGATGCTGCGTCTTGGCACGATGCGCGGAGCGGCGTTTGAAACGCACATCTTTGGTCAAATTCTTAGATTCTTTGAGCACCGAGCTCTCGATGCTGAGATGACTTATCTGCGCACCAAAGACGGTGATGAGATTGATTTCATAGTTGAGCATAGAGGCAAAGTATTTCCTATTGAAGCAAAGAGCGGAGATATTCGATCGGCGGATCTTATGAACTTAGATAAGATTGCTGAGCCAAATTGGTCAGATGGCTATGTACTATCTACCGCAGTTACGAAAAATCTCTCTGGCCAGCCAATTCCCCACGCAAAAGGCTGGCGTATGAACACCCCATCCTATCTTGATTTCCTAATTCAATAACGGCCAAGAAATCTTATCCGACAATTGAAATCAGATAGTTGGAAGTGTTTTATGTAGGTAGGTATTGAAAGGGCCGCAAATTGTAAGTGTGGCGCGTAAGTCCTGACAGAGCGATGTTGGTTTGAGGGGTTTCGAAGCTGAGTTCGGAATTGGATCTTAAGTGCGGAGCGGATTGAGCTGTTTTAACGTTGAAATCGGCGGTAAAAAGTTAGACTGACACTGCCAGCGCTGAGAGGATGCGCTTAAAGGTTAGTTAATGTTGGTATGAAGACATAGCTGAACTTGTGGTCTTGAATGGGTGATTTTAGTATGAAATTGGCTTGGATTACAGACATTCACCTTGAATTTGTCGAGCCCGTTAAGGTTGATCGGTACATTTCAAGGATAAAGAGCAAATCTCCTGACGCGATTTTGATCGGGGGCGATATCGGTGTCGCTGACAACACCGATCAATTTCTATCGCAGATCGCAGCCGAATGCTCTGTACCAATATATTTCGTCCTTGGTAATCACGACTTTTATCGTGGGTCGATTAAGGAGGTGCGCGCAAGAATATCTCGATTATGTCGAAGCGAACCTAACCTGTTCTGGCTTTCGGAGATAGAACCAATCCAACTAACTGAGGACGTTACGCTTGTCGGCCACGATGGCTGGGGAGACGGGCGGTACGGTAATCTCTTTCGAAGCACTCTGATGTTGAATGACTTTAATTTGATCGAAGAGCTTTCTTGTCTGCTCATTCCGGAGAAGAAGATGGAGGTACTAAACAGGCTCGGGGACGAGGCGGCATCACACATCCGAGGTCAGCTTGAGCAGGCTTTACCAAACTGCAGAAAGGTAATTGTCCTTACGCATGTTCCTCCATTCCCGGAGGTTTGTTTTAATGCAGGTCGGCCAAGCGATTATCATGGACTGCCCTATTTTGCATGCAAGGCTGTAGGGGATCTATTAATTGAGTTCGCATCGGTCAATCCCGGTCATTCTTTCCTTGTTCTCTGTGGTCATACTCATAGCGCCGCGCATGTGCACAAGCTGCCGAACTTGGAGATCAAGTGCGGTGGCGCTCGATATGGAAGCCCAAGAATCCAGGAAGTATTCGAAATATAAGGATCAGAACTTTTAACTTTACTCTCGGTAGCAAAGTTAGGTAAAGATCCCCCATGGTAAAACCAAAAACCAGCAAATATTTTACCCTGAGAGTCTCACTTAAAGGAACAGAACCGGAAGTCTGGCGGGAGATTGTAGTTCATGAATCCCTCTCCTTCTATGATCTGCATGAGGTAATACAGGTGGCTATGGGCTGGTATAATTGCCATCTGTTTGCTTTTCAGTTCGGCAGAGATATCCGCCTTTCTTGTGTAGATCCGAATGAGTCATTTGGAATGATTGAGGAGCTTGATGCCGCTCGCTATAAGCTCAGTAAATTTGTTGAAAAGCCGCGTCAGAAATTCACCTACGAATACGACTTTGGAGACACCTGGATACACGAAATTAAAGTTGTAAAAGTTACCCCTGTGGAAGGTAAACCGCTTTTCAAATCGACAATTCTGGATGGTGCTAACGCTTGCCCACCTGAGGACTGCGGCGGTATTCCTGGCTTTCATAATTTGAAACTTGCTATTGCTGATCCTAAACATCCTGATCACAAGGACCTCAAAGAGTGGCTTGGCTTTGATTTTGACCCCACCAAATTTAATCTTAAGGAAGTGCATAATATTCTTGAGAGTAAAGGCGGCGCTCGCGGATATTGGAAAGCTGTGAGCTACTAATTTTTATTGCGCGCGCGGAATGAGTCCAGGTTCTAACGTAGAAAGGGCAAGATAAAAGAGTTGCCATACAATTCCTGCAGGCTCTCGATTTTGTTATCGAATACCTGCCATACACTCCCATGCAAGGTACCGATGAGCCACTCAATACAGGTTCACATAATTTACGGAAATCAAAGAGGAAAAACTTTGCGCCAGGAGGGGATCGAACCCCCGACCCGCTGATTAAGAGTCAGCTGCTCTACCAACTGAGCTACTAGCGCATCTGAAATTACATCTCTATGTGGCTTTCGCTCAGTTGGTATCGCATCTCTGCTCCCCCGTTTCTTGTTTGATTCGCAAGCGAATCAAACGTACTGAGCTACTAGCGCATCTGAAATTACATCTCTATGTGGCTTTCGCTCAGTATGTGCGTTTCCTGAATCTTGGAGGAGCCCTTCGGGGCGAGTACAAGTTCAGGATAGCAATAACGCTGAGCTACTAACACACATGCATTAAAACCGAGCTTTCGCCCCAAAAACCGAGCGCGGATAGTAATATAAGGGGGTTAGGCAATCAAGTACGCCCCCAACCATCTTTGATCGCACCGATTTTCCCCCTTCTTGCGTCCCAAATATTGCCGATTGCCTATATCCCATACTTTTTAGTACTGAATTACCCATAGGCCACGCTCTTTCTTAGAACCTTATCTTCTGGACCCCAGAGCGTGATACCAGAGCAACAAAATTCACCTTCCAAATCTACCCTTCAAGCCATCGGAGCGAGCATTCTCGCCACATTGGCAAGCTGCACCAGCCCCTCGATTGGAGCGATTCGCCCGTCCTCAGCTATTCAATTTCCGGAAGTAGACGAACTCAATAATCACGTACACGAGCAGCCGTTAACCCATTTAACCCCAATCGATCTCCCTTTAGCCGACCCTTATGAACTAGAATTCTCAAACCTACCAGCCACCCCCACAATCGAGCCGATAAACGCCGTCAGAATATTTGTGGCAAACGGAGCTTTCCTACAACATAAGGACGGCAGCGCCTCTAACTGGATGGCAAACGTTGCTGCAGCTCTGAATCAACGCCATGAAAACTTATTCTTCGAAGTCTCTCAGGTAAAATACACCGAGAGAAACTCGATTCAAAGTTCCGCCGAGAAGGTTTGTGGTCTCATCCTTGAAGAGCTGAAATCCCGGCCACTGGTCCCGAATGAGGAAATTGTCCTGATGGGACATTCGCAGGGCGCATTGATTCTCTCCTACGCCATGCATATTCATCAGCGTCATCCAAATTTCGTCCCTCAATTTCCTTGGGATAAAGTTCGTGGATTGATCTCTGTCGACATACCATTGAAAGTCTTAAAAGATTATGAGGGTCCCTACGAGACGATTGTCGATCCCTTGAGTAGCTTTGGACGCAAAGACCCGCTGGTAATCCCACTGCTCTGCGCACTTTTTTACCCGTCGGCTAATGATTACCTCGGTAACACTGAGGTTCTCAAAGTGTGCAAGGTCCCGGCCTCAGGGGAGCTTCGACTTAGTCGACTGGATAAACACGGCCGGCCGGTTCAAATAAACGTCCCAGCAAAAGATATCGATAATCCAAGTAGCCTTTGGTCTCATCACCTCTTCTGCTCGGATTATATCGAGAACACACATGAGAAAGAAGCTAGAGCGCGGTTACTCAACATGTGCCTTGAAATGTTGAAAGTAGACTGCATGACTGATACATCTAAATAGTGTCAGGATTAAGAAAGCAGATTTTATCCCCAGAGAATTTGGCATGGCGAAACGGAGTCCCCTACTCTGAGCGCTTTGATGATATTTATTCTTCACATAGCGGCTCGGTTGAAGAGTCTCGACATGTATTTCTGCATTTGAATAATTTGCCAACGCGTTGGGTCAAGGCCCAATCGTTTAAGATCGGCGAAATTGGGTTTGGCATTGGCACAAACTTTTTAACCACGGTAAAAGAATGGCTATCTACCTCGAACGAAAACTCGCTGCTGCACTTTTGGTCAGTGGAAAAGCACCCACTGGCAAAAAGCGATCTTCAAAGAGTGCTAATAAATTGCCAAGAAATAGGGGATCTCGTCCCGCTATTTATCGATCGCTATCCGGCACTTATCAAAGGGACCACGCGCATCGTATTTCCAGAATGGCGGGTAATTTTAACCTTGAGTTTCCTTGAGGCTCTTGATGCTTTAAAAAGCTGTGAATCTGAGTTTGATGCTTGGTATCTTGATGGATTCTCACCAAATAAGAATCCAGACCTTTGGAGTAAGGAAATCTTTTCCGAGATTAACAGACTCTCGCATGCAGCCACAACGCTTTCGACCTATTCCGTCGCTTCAATTGTCCGGGAAAATCTCGCAGCATCCGGTTTTAGCGCTAAAAAAGTTGGTGGATTTGGGGATAAGTCGGAGTCACTCGTTGTTACGCGAAAAGAGAAGTTACCAGTCAGTTCCTGCTCTCCTCCTTGGTTCGCGCCTCCAGCAAAGATTGAGGAGAGAAAGGATGCAATAGTTATCGGAGCTGGATTAGCCGGAAGCGCTGCGGCATTCTCTCTCGCCCTTCGTGGATTTCATGTCACCGTTATTGAAAGTGCTAGGTCGATCGCCTCTGGCGCATCTGGCAATCCGCAAGGAGCAGTGACACCATATCTCTCCGCAGATCCGAGTAAGATGAGCAGGTTTTATTTACAAGGTTTTAGTGGAGCTACCGCATATCTAGCGGCACTATCGACTCTCTCACAAACTGAAGTTTGGAAGAAAACAGGTTCACTTCAACTGCCTTCGAGCGAACGACTTCGTTCGCTGATAGATCTAATTCGGGACGAAAAACTAAATCCAGAATTTGTACGATGTGTGGACCAAAAAGAAGCCTCAAACCTCTCCGCGCTAAGCCTCAAAAGTGATGCGGCATACTTCCCCGAGGCAGGATATGCCAAGCCGAATCTGGTATGCGAGTTGGCGCTCTCTCATTTAAAGGATCGCGTAAAGGTTTTACTCAATATGAATGTCTCTTCGCTAGATTTTGACGGTGACGTTTGGGCCGCGCTGAATGACAAAAGATCAATAATAGCTTCATCTGCGATCTGTGTGGTGGCAAATGGAATGGGTGCAAGTAAATACACTCAGACTAGCTGGCTTCCCCTCGAACCAGTCCGTGGACAAATTTGTCTGCTGCCAGCTTCCCAGAGCGCGGGTTCTCTAAAATCCGTGCTTTGTTATGACGGGTACGTTTTTCCTCAGGAGAGCGGCAGACAACTATTAGGAGCCACTTATGAGCATGGAAATCTAAACCCGACCCCGTCCGATGAAAATAATCGAGAGCTAATAAGTCGCTTAGAAAATTGGATTGGGCCATTTACGACCCTTAACCCAGTCGAGTCGCGAGTATCCTTCCGTGTTTCAACACATGACAGGCTGCCTTACATCGGAGCTCTGCCGAATAGCGAACAATTCATAAAAGATTTCCGAGATCTTAACCGTGGTTTTCCGTGGTCACACTATCCGAAAGTCCAATATCTTCCCGGATTATATGCCTCATTGGGGCACGGGTCGCGTGGACTGATCTCAACCTGGCTTGCTGGAGAAATCATTGGGTCGCTCGTCTGCGGCGAAGCTCTTCCCCTGGAACGCGAATTAATTGAGGCGGTCAACCCAGTTCGCTTTCTGGTAAAGCAGCTTAACAAAGTTATGGATAGAGCGGTGCACTCTTAATTTACAGCGTTTGACTCGACAAACACTAGATCAAACTTTGGAATCAGCACATCAAAAAAGCGCTTCACGCTAGAGCGAAATGTATAAGATCCCTCCATATGACCAAAGGGGGAATCGATAATCGCTCCGCTTGTGTAACGAAATGATTCAGACGGGCGAATTATCGGCTGCTGTCCTACGACTCCCTCACCTTTTACATCATCAAACTGTTTTTCTGCTGAGTAGATCACCCAGTGACGATTTACGAGCTGAACCGTTTCGCCGCCAAGATTTTCAATCGATACAGTGTAAGCAAAGGCGTATGTATTCTGAAGCGGATTGGACTGCTCGGGGATAAATTCCGGAAAAACGGTAACCCGAATGCCTTCAGTGGTTGAGCTGAATTCTGAGTGATCACTCTCAGACATAATTCCTTCCATACGGGACTCGCTTCGTAAATTGTCGACTTAGGAGAGCCCAATAACAGCGATGCTTCTATCATGGATTTACGTACAAACAAAATTCTATAAGATACTTAAATTATTCAGTTATTTTCCAAGGCTGGTGCCAATCTCAACTGGCTATTCGACTCTTAAACTACTTCCATTCATGATAGAGGTAAACGCAAACCTAAATTTTTGAGATTTCTAATGCGCTACTTTGGATGTCACGTCTCTTCGTCAGGTGGATTGGCGAACGCCTTAAAAAATGGCGATGAGCTTGGAGTCAATACCATTCAGATTCATCCATCTCCCCCACAAAAATGGATCTCGAAAAATTTTCCCAAAGATTGCGAGAAGGCTTTCCTTGATCAAAAGAAAACTTCGGGCGTAAAAAAAGTATTTTTTCACGGCATCTATTTGATCAATCTGGCTAATCCCGATCCGCAGAAGTTTCATCTTTCAAAGACATCTTTAGTCCACTACTTAGATCTCTTAGCTCGAATCGATGGCCAGGGAGTAATTTTTCACGTTGGCAGCATGAAGGATCAAGAGGATGAAGCGGAAGGTTATAAACAGATTGTTTCCGGAGTAAATTGGATTCTGGAGGAAGCTGCAAATAATTCGACATTGTTGCTAGAAGTCGCGGCTGGCAGTGGAAAGGTAATCGGCAGCCGAATGGAGGAGCTTGCCAGGATTTATGAGAAGGTGGCGCTTAAAGAACGACTTGGGTTTGCCTTGGATACTCAACATATGTGGGCAAGCGGCTACAACTTCCAAGAGAATCTGGAAGAAATTATCTCCCAAGTTGACTCGGTTCTAGGTCTCGACAAGGTTCACGCTATTCATTTAAACGATAGTAAGACTGAGTGCGGCAGCAGAAAGGATAGACACGAAAACCTTGGGAAAGGGCTAATTGGGGAGGCCGCTTTGCGGGCCGTGATAAACCACCCCAAGCTAAAAAATATTCCATTTATCTTAGAGACCCCGGCATTAAAGGATATGGAGAGCGCTAAAATTGAGGTGGAAGTGCTGCGGCAGATGATTAAGGATTAGAGAACATTAGATATTTTCAGCCCTAGCCGCCTTTTGATGAACCGAATCGACCACGCCCCGCGTCTTAATGGCGGAGTTAATCCCCGACTATTATGAGTTCGCTCATAATATTCGGGCGAGCAAAATAAGTACTCGGTCACGATAATTTGTCAAAACCGATTAGGTTTTGGCAACGTTTTAAACAAAAACTCTTTGTGACTGAGTACAGGTTCCTTCCACGTTGGTTCTTTGCCCAAGTTGTACTTCGTTCTCTTCAAATCACCTTATTCAAGTGAGTTTTTGGGGCATGAGAACGTCTTACAACGCCGCTCACGGCGATTTTCACCTGAGAGATATTAATTTCCCTCCAGCGCTTCGCGATCTCCCTACTCTTTCCAAAGCAGAAGATAAGGGCGAACGGCCGGCAAATCCTAAGTTAAATATACCCGAGCCGGAGAACAGCGAACATGAATCACAACCCAGTTTTAAACCTCAAGGTCCACGCGGGTTGTACAAATATAAGGAGCATCTCTTTGAATCAAAATCCGAAGCGGCCTGCGCTGCCCTTTTAGAAAAGTATGTTCCCGGATTCAAAGTCGAAGTTGGAAAAACCTTTCAAATCCAAACCGGCGATAACGGGCGCTCGAGAATCGATTTTAAACTTGGAAATATTCTAATCGAATACCATCCCACAAACCTAATTCACGAATTTGGTGGACCAACGGCATATAGGAAGTGGGAACGAAGTCTTTGGAGGCTCTCAGCTGAGGAGCGCGCCATGCGTATTTCAGAAAAAGTACAAAGTATCGGACACCGCTACGAACTGCATCGAAAGGAGCTAATCGACGGCGATCCAAAACTTAGAAATTGTGAACTTCTCGTCGCGCACTCCCCCGAAGAGTTTTACCACAAAGTGATAAAACGGTTCGGGAGAAATGTACCGGACGAAGATACTGTGGTAGACCAATTTTTCGACGTGATTAGAGACGTGCGACGAGTAACTGGGCAGGGATACAAGAAAGCTCCCAGAAAAGACGCCGCTTAGTCTTAAAAATTCCCCTTCTCAAATCTTGAACGCTCCACGGAGGAAGGGTAACCTCGTCGGAGATTATCTGCGTTCATATGAAATCTGCTGCTTTGATTAATC
>CAZJXY010000073.1:0-11826 GCA_964549925.1 uncultured Bdellovibrionales bacterium
GGGCAGACTAAAAGCGATCTCAATCTCCTTTAGTCCGAATCTGCATGAGCTCGAAGTGGAAGAGCGAGAGCGTAGAGATTGCGAAGATCTTAGGATATTTGAGTTGGCGGACACTGATTTTGAGAATGAAATGGTTGCGTTCTATGGCAGCACCAAGTGGGCATCTAACTTAATAACTCATCTACTCGAAGAGCGGCGTCTCAATCGAGAGGTAACGGCATGAATCAAGTAAGAGAGTACGATCTTAGCGCCGCCAATGCACTCTTTACGAATGCATTAGCACAACGAAATTATTATGCCGAATTGAGCCCCTATTTGTTCCCGTTACAAGCGGAGCACGAAAAACTTCCTAAACGTTATGTCTTAGTCATAGACGATGATCAGACTATCTTAAGTTTAATGAGACGCTTTCTTGGACTGTTTGGACTTTGCCATCGTACCTTTGCAGATCCTCGTAACGCCTTGCTCTGGTACTCGAAGCACTGGGGCAGCGTGGATTTAGTGTTCCTCGACATGAAGAATCCATTTTTAGATGGGGAAGACTGCTTTGCAGAGTTACAGAGAATCAATTCAGATGTAAACGTGGCACTGATGTCAGGCGGAGTAGATAAGCTGTTGATCGACCAACTATTGCAGGATGGAGCGCTTAGATTTTTTGCCAAACCCTTTGACTTCTCTGCCGCAATGCAGTGGGCAAAAAGCATTGCCGTGCGACGCCACCTTGATTAAGTAGTAATCGACTACAAAGCGAATCGACTACAAAGCGCATACTATTACTACACAATCTCTAGATAATCTCGGCACGAGTGTCTTGGAAGCGGTAGAACCATAGCGTATGACCTATGACGCCACATGCTTAATTGTCTTTTCAACTAACTTAAGAAAGGCACGAATAGTCAGATCAAGATGCTCTTCCGGGGTGTCTTCCTCTTTACAGTGAGAAAGTCCCTTGGTGGAGTACGCAAACATCATCACAGTCGGCATAAATGGCACCATCTCTGCCGCATCGTGCAGCGCTCCCGACGGCAATTTCGGAGCATCACCGCAAGTCTCTCGCACCGCTTCTTCGCAAAGCTTAATCAGAGTTGGATCAAATAATCTCGGCGCAATCCGCCATATAAGCTTAGATTCAACGGACACATTCTGATTCTTAGCACACTCTTCCGCAGCGAGCTTAGCTTCCTCAAACATACGAGCTAAAACAGAAGCGTCCATTGAACGTTGATCTAGGGAAATTTCACAGACTCCTGGTATGGCTGTGACAATTCCAGGCTCGGCCTTGATGACCCCATTCGTGCCGACCGCGCCTGAATCAACCGCAAGATGTCGTTTCGCAATTTCACGGCAGCGCAGCGCAAATTCGGCCGCTGCTAAAAATGCATCACGCCTAAGATGAATCGGCGTGGAGCCAGAGTGAGCAGCCTGCCCCACAAAGCGGAAAGAGTGGCGCTCTACACCTTTAGTGCCGAGTACTACCCCGGTTGGTCTTCCTAAGGACTCTAGAGTCGGACCTTGCTCTATATGCAGTTCAAGATACGCCTTTGCATCTATTTTTTTTAATTTCGGGTGGGCATTTAATACAGAATTTAACTCGATCCCATTTTCTTTAAGAGCGTCAACTAATTTCACACCCTGTCGATCAACAAGATCCCTTACCTCATTTAAGTCTAACGTGTTTGCTGCGGCTGAAGAGCCAAACAAACTTCGTCCATAGCGCGCTCCCTCCTCATCGGCCCAGTCTACTAATTTGATTGTGACGGGAGGAACACCTCGTTTTACCTCAAGGCGCAGCGCTTCAAGCGCAGCTAGGACACCAAGACAGCCATCGAGCCATCCCCCGTCTGGAACAGAATCAAGGTGGCTTCCTAAAATCACGGTTTTCTCTGATTTGCCTTTCAAGGTAAACCAATTATTTCCGGCGGCGTCCATCTCGTATTCTAACCCCATGCCTTGAACCTTCGAATGGAACCACTCCCGAGCTTTTCGCCAGACAGGCCCCCAGGCCAGGCGCTGTGCGCCGTCTGGGGTGGCGGTAAGCTTAGCCAGTTCACGAAGATCTGAGATTACTCGGGCGGAGTTTTGTGATGAGATGGTTTCCATATTGATCAATTACACTACCACAAAATTCTCTCGCTCTCTAGCAAAGACCGCACTCGATTTAATCGTCGCTCAATCGGAAGCAAGTAAAGAATCTACCTGTATCGGAAATTATTTGCCTGCCAACAAATTGCTATCGGTATTCGCGTCCTCAGACCACTTCTGCGCACTTTGGCGACTTATCTCATTTATCTGGGGTGTATGGTTTTAAGCTTTCACGCTTAAACTAGCGGCGGTTCGCTCGAGACTTCTGGCCGTCGTTACGGGAGTACCAGTTAATATACGTCTCTTTCTTGACACTCACCGACGACCCCAGTCCTGCCGAGAGTCAACCAAACAATTTCTATTTGCTGAGCTTTGCTACTGCACGCAAACCGCTATTTTCAAAAGTCAGTCCAAAATTGGCGTCGGTAATTCCTGCAAGAAAGAGTGCGGTTTGAGGTCCGCTTTTGCCTTCTCCTGGATGACCGTAAACGCTCGATTCCATGGTCTGCCAGTTATCATTCCATAGATAAGTTCCTCCCCCAGGGCAAATCAAACGGGTGTGCCAAAATTTCTCATAGACTTCGACCGGATTGGCATCGGGAAAGAGCCGCCTAAGTTCATTTAGGATCGGAATATTCCTCCAAGCACGTAACTTCATCGTATCCGAGGAACTCTCGTTAATCAGCGGATTTACCGACTCCATAAAACGTTTATCAATTCTAAATCCGAGGTTACCTCCTAGCCAGGTTAGATTTGGTGGCGGTGGAGTTTTTAGTTTCTTTCTATCGAGAGCACGTTTTAGTAATGACTCACTTAGAGTCAATACCAAAGAGTCCGGAGCTGCTGAATAAAAGAGTGCGGGAGTAACAGGCGGCGTATTTGCGGATGCGTCTGCGGGCGGGCGAGTCAGAGGTGTGGCGGAGGAAACTTTGACGTACGGTTGATCATTGTAAGTAAAGTTCTCCCATATTGTGAGCCCAGGCGCACTTTGATTAGCGAACGCACGTAAAGACGTAAGAAAGAGGGTAAGTTTTAAAGGATCTTTGACCGCTAAGATTATAGCCGCGGGAATTTTGCTGTAGTTGGCCTCTAGATACTCTTCCTTTTTCGGAGCTTTATTAAATTCATCCCAAAAGGGGTCGGAATCAAGGTAGAGCGAAATATAGTTTCCAATCCAACCCAGGGGATTTGTAATTCCTTGAGCCATCATCGCGGTAAAACTTTCAGCTTGTCTAACAAAAGGCGATTGTCCGTTTAGTGAAAGAGCAAAATGCAGCAGAGCCTCGGGGTGAGGATCTGCCGAGGCGGATACAAGTTTCTCACCGCTTGATACATCGATTAAAGATCGATACTCAGTGGCAGCAATTAAGGGCATGATGGTCATGTCCGCATCAATCTTGTCCGGTTTGACCGTGAATTTTATAGCGATTGGATCAAAATATTGGCGCCAATTCATCTGATAGGTATCTCGGAATCGGACATAAGCATCAACTTCTGCTTGAGTCGCTTTAGCGAGCTCAAGCTCAATAATAGGAGTCAGGAATTGCAATGTGCCGTATTTCTCAGATTGTACACCGCGCGCGCTTAGGGAGATCTTCCCCAGATCGGCGGGGGCATTTTTAACACTTAAAGTCTGAACTTCTGAAACCCCATGCATTAGCTTTTCTAAATTTTCGGCCTGCAAATCACTGATCAATGCGGCCGCTCTGGTACGACGGGAGGCGGCAATTCTCCATTGCGGACCGCTCCATTTTCGAATAGCGGCATCAGGAACTATTAACAAGCCACCCTCAGAATTATCGAGCGTATAGCGACTGCGAAAATATTTGTATTCATCAAGACCGGCGAGATCGGCATGTTTCTTTTTAGATGTAAGCACGATCTGTTTTAGCTGTGCTAAAGAATTGGAAATCACGATCGAATTACCAAGTATCAAGGTATAAGAGGAAATTTGACGGTCCGGAGTAACCAGCCCGAAATATGGGACTTCTTCGATTGTGCCGTTGCTTTGCTGAGCGTTAGGAACTGCTTGGGCAATGGTTTGGTATTTCTGCTGGAAATAAGCACGTACAGCATCAGGAGTTTGTGATTCGAAGATAAAAGCGAGATCGGTCCCGGTGCGGTAGTATGGATCGGAGCCGGTGAGTGCCACACTTTTAATCATTAATGATCCCATCAAACGGGTAAACTCGTCACTCGCCAGACAGAGCTGTTTCTCATAATGTGTTTGGGTCAAGTTATCTTCAGAACGATCTTCGAAAACCGCCAGTAGTGGAGAAGCTTGTGCGTTTGCTTCATCTATAAGTGCAATAAACTCCTGGAAAGAGGAGAAAAATAAAGCGTATTGATCATCGGGAATAAGCACAGCCAGCACATCTGTCAGTGGGGTAATGTTTTTAACAAAAGGCTTCCAATCAAAAGCTTGGACGGTTATGCCCTGGATAGTCGAGAGAGTTACGGTGTCAGGACCTGAACCGCTTGCAGGCAGTAAACGATCGAGCTGTAAATTTTCACTCATAGCACGTCCGCCGGTAAACATGGAGTAAGTGTCTTCGAGTGTGCCGATTTCACGAGTGTTCAAACGGTCATTAAAATTTGTAAGAGTCGGTTGATTAGTTGTGCTTGTAGAATGTAACTTGTTGACTAAATGGCGAAACCAAGAACCTCCAGGCAGGCTTTGTGACAAAAGGCGCTGGTAGTAAAAACGTTTGGCGTCAATAAATCTACTTTGAAGTTTATTGTCGGCAGCACTTGGAGCAAATTCGAACTCAGCGGGTCTCAACCCAATTAGATCACGCTTAGCAACAAAGATCTTCCCCTTGACTGCAGCACCTTTTGGGGCTTTAACGATCAGCTCTTCGTTTCCTGCGCAGCTTGAACCGAAATTATTCCAGCTCGCCGAGGATGCCGCAGAGCTTGCGCATGTGACGTATGCTTCGCCGCTCCCGGTTACTGTGGCATAGGAGTTAAGCGCTTGGGATAAACGCCAATTAGTCATATAGCCATAGGGGGAAATTGGTTCTGTCTGGTTTGGAGCTTCTGGCGGTAAGAACTTACTGGCCGGGGCGGAGTAGTAAGCGTCCTCAGAGAGAGCCTTTACGGCCGGCGTTAAAGTCAGAGCGAGAATTAAGAGAAGACTTTGGAAGGTTGTTTTTGCTGCTTTCATAGTAGGCGGAGGATAACAATCTTAACAAACTATTGAAACCAATTAATTATCCCCGTTCGTGAATTCTTAGAGCACTTGGGGCAGAAATATCCCTCTCGGAGCCGGGTTGCTCTAATCAAACGGATCTACGAATCAGATCCTCCGCACTGTCATAGCTGCGGCTCAGAAATCTAATTCCAGCCTTTCGCCACTGATTCAAAAGAGATCGAACGCTCCATGCAGACGAGAAACTCTTTGCTTAAAAGGAACACTCAGTCTACTTTTTGATTGACAAAATATATTTGTAGTTTATTATTAACAAATGCTTTTTATTGATCTTGAAGTAGCACTTCTCCCCCTTCTCCTCCCGCTCGCGCCCTCGGCGCGATAATAAATTTCCTTTGCACGTCTGTTGAATTTGATTTTTCCATAGCCCAGTTGGCTTTGACACCGACTTAGTCGTTCGACTAGTCAGGTCACAATCTTCCTGGGCCTTAGATATCTTTTTTTCTTTTAAAAGGGGCTTTTTATGGCTCAAGGGGATCGTGTTGCTTCAAGTCAGGACAATCAAGTTTCAGGAATTTTTTCACAAAGTTCCGATAGTCTAGACCTTAGTTCACTCAGTTTTAACCGGCATCAGTCGAAACTGAGAATTATAGACAGGTATGGTATCAACGCTGAAAAGGCGCTTTCATTGCAACCAGAATTAATGCGAGCGCTTGAGAGTCCTCGTTTAATTGAGATCCTTAATGATAAAATTGAGGCCGCGGTAGCATCTAAGACCTTAGCACCGGTGTTCCAAGTTGCATTTCAGTCAGTTAAGGCAAGTATGGACGCAGCTGAGCTTGCACATAAGCTGGCCGTGCTTTCACAACAGATCGTAGCTCAAGGGCTTAGGTCTGCGGTCGCACAAGATTCAACACTGACCATTCATGGCGTAATTGACAGTAAAAAATCAGGACGCCCTTTTATTCGCCAATTCGTTGAAGAAAACTTCAGTTTAGGTGAGGGACGTAGTCAGCGTCTTATAGGAGCACTTATTCCAATACTAGATGAGGCATGTGAGCAGTGCCTTGGTATTGAGGGATCATTTTCTCCGTATCGGCGAGCGGCAAAGCAGCTAATTAATCTCTCTTCTTTCCACACCCCCTTTCTTCAGCAGGGGGAGAAACTAGATCTTGCCTTGCGCTTGCGCTCGATCGATCCCAAATCACTTAGAGATTACTTGCTTGAGTTAAAGACACTGCCAAACGCGCCATTGCGTGAAACGCAGGCTGATGATGCCGATCAAGTTAGATTGACGTTACAGAAAACACTGGTGAATTATATTGCCAACAAAGGTACCTTAGAGCAGACAGATTTAACTCTGCTCAAGGCACTTGGGGAATTTTTTGAGCGAAAGGACGTGCTTTTGGCTTGGCCCAAGGGCTCATCCGGCATGGCTCTAATCACGGCATTAGGTCAAGCTATTGCACTTGGACAGTTGCGCATTAAAATAATGAGCTGTCCGGATTATTCGGGAGAGTTTGTTACAGATGCTGATGGAAAGAGGAGTTGGCAGTTTGATTTTAAGGCGTTGGGACACGAAGTCGGCATAGTGGCTGAGCGCGGATTTGGATTTGTACGAGCCTTCGCTGAGGTATTCGGCAGATATATTCCTGATGTTCAGATCCAGCACTATGAACCAACCTTTGAAATTGCCAATGGATTCAAGGGCAGTATTGACGAAACAGGAAAACAAGAAGAACTGACATATATCGAAGCGCGGCAACGTTTGCAGCGAAGCGGCGAGCGTATCCGCGATCGCTATAATTCAATCGGTCTTACGATTGAATCTGGCCTTATGTGCGATTTAATAAATGACGGAGATTTTGTTTCGCGAAAGTTAGAAATCGCTCAGAAGCTTCGCGAAGAGATCGTCACTGACCAGTGCTTGAAACGTCTTGTCGAAAACATACTGCGTGGCCGAAAACTCCTTTACCATGCCTGGTATCAACCAACAGAGGTAGAAGGGGAAGTCGAGTGGGCAAGGCGCATTTCGCATGAAGTCATACCGAATCAGATCGCGGAGTACATTATATTCGGAGATCTCCATACAAAGGTAGAGCAAGCAACGGTACTGCTTTGTTACGATAGCGCTGTGATGAGTGAGGTACATGCCTATAACTCAGTGCCGGCTCTATTTGGGCAAGGGCGTGGTAGCACAGACTATCTTGGAGTATAGGAGGAATTCTATCAGTGCCATTTTCTGGAATTCTCGAAAATTAGACTTGTACACTTCTTATGTGACTGACTGAAAAGATACTGACGCAATTGAGAAGATCTAAGAAACTGCGAAACTTTAATCGAATTCCCTCGAACACTTAGTGCAGGGGAATCGGGTTACCTGCATCCTTTTGGCCAGCCTGAAAATTATTATCTAGCCTTTCATAGTAGGCGGAGAATAACAATCTTAACAAACTATTAAAACCAATTAATTATCCCAGGCCGTCAACCTGATTTACCCGCAAATATCTGAGTTGAATGTTCGGCTAAGAACTCCTGGCAAGGAATTCAGTTGTGTCCGAGATACACCTCGCCCAATGGAGGTTCAAGCTCCGTTTTTCTAACACAATAGAAAACTCACAAGCTAGATAAGTATAGTGGAACGAGGCCGCCAAAAAAGATTTGCGTTTACTAGTATGAAGCGCTGTTAGTCAGGACCGTATTCGAACGCTATATGCGAAAGCACAACATTCCAGATTATAGAGCTCCGCCTAAGATCAGCTCCTCAAGATCACAAGTTCAGCTAGTCCTTGATGCCGACCTCAACTAACGTTGAAGCGCCTTAACTCAGTGCAGAAAATGTCAATCTAATCTTTTAACGCTGATTTCTTAATTACAACAGCTGGAACTAGTTCGTAATCCAGATTCAACTCCAAATTCAGCTTCGAAACCACTCAAACCGACATTGCTCTGTCAGGACACACTCGCCACACTTACAATTTGCGGCCCTTTCAATACCTCCATTATTCAAATTCTTCCAACTAGCCGATTTTACCGCCCGGATAAGATTTTGCGTACCGGGCTTCGTGTGGCAAGCCACCGGACGAAGTGTGTCCCCCGAAGCCTTGGCGTAGGGAGACCGCGTGGCGGTTCGATTTGGTTCCATCCACCACCATTTTGCGTTACATCGCAACGCGGATCTATTTAGAATTTCACTCGGCCAAAAAATTATTGACCAGAGTAATTGGATCTATATACTTAGTTGCATGACATCACCCCAAGTAAGCAACCCATTTGACTGTTCAGATGAGGAAGTTGTTTGGCCAAGTGTCTTCGATGTAGTTCTTCTGCATGAACCACTAACTTATAACCCTGAATTGCTAAGAGAAGTTATAGAGGAAACTGAAGAGTTGCTAAAAAAATTGAATGAAAGGGGGAATTTAAAGCCTTAGCCTTAGTTCAAGTAATCGCTAATAAAGCTTCCTTCCATTTGGCACTTTTCTTTCCGGAAATACCGGCACCACATCACCATTTTCATCCGGCACGCCAGTTACTAGGCATTCCTAGGAGAAGCTAGCAATCTGTTTAAACTGGTTAGGCTTAATTGTTACAAATGGCACCAACAGGCGGAACGTTTTCTTGCCAAATTCGACTTAGATATCTCTCCGGATAAAGGTAAAAGTGGAGGGGAACGTGTCAGTCTGGGAATCGTGACTCTTACAAAACACGAGAAGTGAAACGCCTTTATCTGTGCCATTGAATCATCTCTAGCCAGGTTTGCTCTTAAAAAAATGAGGTATCGAACCTTTACGAATAGAACTTAGACTACCCGCACTGAAACTCCCACTTACTCAAACAATTAGGACAGTTGCTCTGATCCTTTTCAACGAACTCTTCGTATTCCCTGCAGCTAACATTTACTAACTTGCCGCGTATGCGTAATTTGAAATCGTTAAAACACGGCTCACATACCGAATAGCGACGATAAGCCACGCAAGGAGGATTTGGTTCAATTAACATCATGTTTGTCTCTTCTACACTTAAAGCATGATCATGGTAGCAAATGAACCCGCAGCCATCGAAACAGTGATAACAATCCCGACGCATTTCTCTATTGCAGTAGGATGAGCCCCAATTTGTAGAGAAACCGGAATAGACGAAATAACCCAATAGCAATATGGCCACGGGAAACCGGACGCGCTGAAAAATAAATTTCCAATGAAGTTTGAATTTCGATGACAAAAACCTATATACCTGCCCAAGCCTTGAACAAAACGAGTGTATCAGACAAACCAGTTTACTAGTCATCTTCGGAGGCACTTAGAAAACGTATTGGCAGAACGGGCATCGATAAACCGCTGCCCGTTTCGTAACTATTTAGTCTGCAGTAGCAATCTTTTAGCCGCAGAAATTAAGTTACACGGGATCCAATATTGTTATCGCAGATCGCCAATAGCATGTAACATAATTTCTGCGATTATTTCGCAATTTTAGTGCTAGCGGTAGAAAGCCAATCTTGTAAGATAAATCAAAGCAGCGGCAGCGGGATTTTATGTTACTAATACAAGTGTTCACACGATAACACTGTAAAGATAAAACAGTACGGAAATTCCACGTGGACTCATTATTAAATTTCGTATTCGATTACATAGACGGGGTTCTGTGTGGCATATTCATGATCGTAGGTATCCTCGTAGCAATGCTGCTTAGTTTATTTCCAATCTTAAAAAGTCGCAGGGTAATGTCTGCTGCCCTTATCGTGCTAGGGGTGTTAACCTTATTAAACGTCTTTACCGGCGCTGATCCACTATCGATCCCTCGGCTCGTTTCAACGATCGAGTCTATCTCGCTAATCTTATTATTTTTTACCCCCATACTTGGAACGTGGTTATCTTACAAGCAAAAGAGAGCGCGACTTGGGCTAAGCATCTTTCTTCTCTATTTAGGCGCTTTGTCGATCTTTGTACTGCGCTCCTATACCCTCCGCTACTACGATGGCGCTAACCCACGGGGTTCTTGTTCTGAACTAGGTGTGAAGCAGGTCGAAACCTACTGGGGGTGAGATAGCTCCAATCTTAATCTAACCCATCAATAGAGGTTTCCAGTTAAGGATGATCCCCACCCACTAAACTGGACAGAGAGATATCTTAGTATTCTCCTTAAATTGAAGGGAGAATAGAGCGATGAAGAAACGACACAAAGCGGAAGAAATAATCCGTATATTAAGAGAGATCGATAAGGCCGAGAGTATCGGGTCTGGTATCCCGACTCATGGCATCTCAGAACAGACGTATTAGTGAGGACCGTATAATAATAGCCTCGAGTACTCGCTCGAATGAGAGGCGACAAGCTCCGGGGTCATCGGCAAATTTCATAGAATAGACGTATAGAAACGGAGGCTTGAGAAGCGAAGACCAGAAGTCTTGAGCGAAACGCCTCAACATTCAGCCTGAGAACTGAAAGCATAAACCTCATACAAAGTGATAAGACGCCAAAGTGCGCTGAAGTAGTCTAGGGCCTAGAATACGGGTAGCGATTTGCTAGCAAGCGAGTTCTTTAGGAAACAGGTAAATCTCACCGCCCGGATCGAGTCTTTTACTATTGGGGGAAAGATTTTAGTTTCTGAGGAGACGCTTACCGAGGTCAAAGACTCTGTGAAGGTTTCGGGACAACTACGGGTCAAGGTGAAGGGGTTGTGGCGCGCGATAAAAATCTACGATATCAGCGAAAATTAGGTGGGATCACCTACCATTTATTAGTCCCCTTCTAAGGCCGGGGAGCTGTCGCTCAATAATCTGATCAGCGAGGTATCTAATAACGCCTGTGTAGTCGTCATCCCTGGCGACTCCGGCTGTCTCAGCAAGGTTCACCTCAAGATAGCGATCATATCCATTTTCCGGGTGAATATATCGCTGAGCCGATTCGCGACTAACACCAATACCGTCAAGTAATCTGATAGTGTCAGTCTCGCCCTCCATAATGAGATTTACGACTCTTAGCGTCAGTGCCGCGACATAGTTAGCCTGTGCACGTTCTTTCCCATGTTGATCTGCTATCAAATAACCAGCAGCGATGCGAAATGCTTCCAAATTTGGAGCCTGCCATACCTGCTGTATGAGCTCATCGGTATTAAGCTTTGGTACTTGGGGGTTCCTAGCCTCTGCGCCTTGGGATTTCGTATCTAAAACTTGACTCATTCTTGTCTCCTAAGCATCGATATTACACGTGTACGAATTGACTTGGGTGAATTATAACAAAACGATCGTACTAAGATAGCGCTCAACCTCATTATATCTCGATTATACTGGTTAGTCTTGTGCGTAGGGTAATTTTTGCGAAAAAATCACAAGTTTTTCATGTACTCAAGACGCTCAGCACCAAACGCCGAGAACTATTCAATTTTCTCAGAGTTGCGTCGTCGTAGTTCATTCTTTGGGCATTTGCGACGTCTGGATCAGTGGTTAAAGCCCTCTGGGGCGATACAAGACTATCGGAAAATTTGACTGGAAGCCATTGGCAGTCAAATTTAAGCCGCAATTAAGGAAGACTTTGTCATAACATCTTTATCAAACCAATGATAAAGCCAATGCTAGGTTTAACTTATCGAATGGAGT
>CAZJXY010000074.1:0-11807 GCA_964549925.1 uncultured Bdellovibrionales bacterium
TAATCCCTCTTACCTAGAAGGCATTTTCGCGGCCATTATTTATGAGGCTTATCGTCTCCCTCCGTTGCTTTGAATAAGGCGCCTGTCTCAGGTATCATTAAGCTGTTGTTTTTGGGAGAAGTTGTATGGACGCAGCCTCAGTCGGGATCTTGATCGGTGTAAGGCACGAGAATAATGATGCCGTAATCTTATCTGTTCGAGCTAAGACCAAACTTGAAGATGGTGATTTTAAGCCGCAGAGCTATGCCGGTGCATGCCAGTTACAGCCGCTGGCAAACTTGAAGCGCATGAGCTTTCGATGGGTAACGAGGGTTTTGCAGCTGCCCTAATTAGAGAAACAAGAGAGGAATTGGGTGAAGATATTGCAGAATTAGTAGAGGAGATGCTCCAGGCTGCCGATGGCGCAAATTTTGCGCTGTTAAATGAACAGGTCAATGATAAGGGTCGGATGATCAGAACTTTTGGATTAAAGACTAGTTGGGATTTCAATGGATTCTTAAGCTTAGTCGAAAAGGGCCATGATGTTGCTGGTTTTAGGGCCTGTACTAATCCCCAAGAGATTTTGCCACTTGCCGATGAACATAAGAAGGGCGGTGTTGCAGCGGATCAAACTCGGATGTTTTCTGATGAGAAATTATCGGTGGAGAGATTCTTCGAGAAATTTTATTGGGTTGAGAATCCAGCTGGTGACTTGGAAGTTGAACAACCGGGATATGGGGAGTCTTAAACTTTGCTTGAGTCAATCATATTACCCGATCGGCGCCGATACGACTGCGCGATCCCCAATCTTTTCTAAACTCACTATCGTCACACCACCATTTAAATTTTATCTAACAACTACAAGCGGTTGGTATGCTACTAGTTGAGCGGATCTCACATATTTGGGTAGATCTCACATAACAAAATTAACAGGGAATATGTTGTAGACGTTTACCTACACAGGGAGGTTCTGCACTATGGGTTCAATCAGGTTCAATCTAATCTTATCCGCATTATTGGCAATATCTGCGCTCTCGAAAGCAAATCTTGCAATGGCACAGCCAGTGCCGATCATCGAAAATAGCTATAGCATTCATGGCATGCTGCCCGGCTCTACTAGTTGTGGCGATGCTCTTGGGCTGCAGCTAATAGACTATCATCTTAAGAATTCCTCAGTTGCTCGCGCGGTTCTGCAGGACATTTCGAATCCAAGTGTGCCTCAAAATAGAGCAAGCTTTGTTCGAATAGTGCTGCACGGAATTATTTTGCCGGAGCTCTGTCCTTCAAGCGCCGAATATGAGGGGTATTTCGTAGACAAAGATAGGGACGGAAAATTATCTGCAAATGAAACAATCAGGGCGGTAAAGTTAACTTGCGATAATACCCCCGTTGTCACTCCGCGCGCTTACTTTTATCTACCCCAAAGCGGACCCAACGGTCAGGCCTGGTATTGCGCTCCATAATAGGAAATCTAAGCGCCTTTGGGGGGTAGTCGAGAAACAGATCAGATCTGGCTCGGCCTCCCCAATTTAATTTGTATGAATGCTAGCTAGATAGCTCAAAGAGAATATACTATCCCGAGCTCAACTAAGGTCTGGTCGTTAATCGAAATCCGATGGGGGCTTACTATCTCCATCTTTTTAGGATCATCTTTACGAATTAAATATACCGAGCCATTCCCTTGAACTTTGGCCACGGTACGCTGCTCTCGATCTGAACCAACTCGAAGCGTTACTTCAGATCCCTTTCCAATCCCAAGCTCTTCAAATCTAAGGTAGTTTGCGGTGGCGCGATCATATTTGCTCTTCTCTTCCCCCAGTTTATTAAGAATCGCGGTTAACGCACGCTGCGCTTTCGCGTCATTTCCAGCAGCTTCAATTCCATTTCTAACTGCTTGGAAGTATTCGGGAGAGAATCTCGAAGAATCAGTCGGATTTGAGATTACAAAAGTGATTTGCTCCTTATTCCTGTTGCTTAGCTTCTCCGAGGCTTCCGCTCCGATTAGAGCGATTAATTTAAGCTCATCCTTAGGTGAGAGCACAGAACTTGGAGCGGAGAGATCGATTGCGTCATCAATACTTGGAGAAGCTGTACGCTCAGTTAAGTCGCTTCGAGTCATGTCTTTCCTTGGCCAAGTGTGTCTTAAGTGACAGGTGTAGTGGCACACATGGCGTGCATATTGCTGATTGTTATTCTTGAATCGTGTTGTGATGTAGCGCAATTTTAATGGCTAAATCTCAAATGATTGCATGAGATTACGAACCTAGGGCGATGACCTTGCCCAAACCACTGATGGTCCCACCATGGGTGGCTTTGAGCAGCTCCGCAGCATTTGTTTGCAGCCATAATGTGCTAGAATACCGAGGTTACAGGTTAGGGGTTAAAAAGGGAGCAATCATGGAGTTTGAAAAACCTTTTGGGTCAAAACCTTCTGCTGATCGATCAAGTCGGGATCGCAGCGTTGATGTTATAGAGATTAGTAATCTTAATGCGGCGGAACGGTTCAAAACCTCGGGAGGATTGGTCGTAGCCTCGCTATTTACCGCGGAGAAGGGCTCAGTCGATGGGAGTTCTCCCGGCTTACATCAAACTAAGTCGTTTGACCGATCAGATCCTGGTCTTTGTACCCGTGCTCTTGGCATTCCCAAACTAGAAGTGTCGGATCCCACAATTGGAATCGCAAAGCCGAATAAAGTTGCCAAGGCTTTCGTATCTGCAGTGCTCACCGGGCAATTTGAGCATAGCAATTTTACCACCCCAAGCGGAGTTGATCTGACAAAACTAGCGCAGGCGATTGACGCGTTTGACCGCGATCTTGTGGCCGGATGGCCAAAAGGAGTCTCGCGCGAGGAGCGAATTTTAATGGTGGCTAACCGCTATTTTTCTCGAATGATGGCGGTCGAAGATCTCCCTAAATCAGTCGAGCTGCTAAAGGAGCTTATTCAAGATCCTAATTTCGATCAGACTTATGCCGGAGACCTTGACGGCGAGAGGGATCGAGCTAACCTGGCGCTTACGTTCCCCTCGGAAGTTGTGCGAGGAGATAAGCTCTCGATCTCGATTATCGAAGAAAGCGATCCGGCTGGATTTCATCCGGGAGTGTACTGTTTGAGATACAATACGGATCTAACCTTGGTAGTTCGCTCAGATCATAAACTATTTGCCGGTGAGAGATACTCGGCTGATGGTTACATCTCGGGATTTACCAGTGTATCCTGCGCCAAGAGAATTGATTCCGAGGCCGGACTGAAAGCAGTTGCTGCGGCGCTAAATAAGCTCGGGCTTACAGTGAAAGGCGTAGTGTTAGACCAGTGGGGCGGAGATGAGACCCGCTTCGGCTGGAATCGCGGACTCCAAGTTGAACGCGAGCACTGTCTTAATGTTGCAAAAAAGATCGCCCAGTTTTTGTCGAACCAAGCTCAGGGCTTAACTTCCTGAATTATAGCAACAGGTTTATCTTCTCTTAAGGAGGTCCCTACATACTGAATTACTACCGGTTTTCCAGGCCGGTACTGGTTTCCGCCCCGATCGACCATCTTCCATCCAGCGTTAGTCTCATCCGTTTCTAAAAAGAACCTTGGATCTCGCTCAATCAGAATGGGCTGTCCGGAGCGGCGATGCTTTGCATAGACTCCCATTGGGCTAACCTCAGAGATCACAGCCTTAGTTATTTTTCCGATCAACTTTTGAAACTGATCTAATCTCTCAATGTAGACTAAATCTCCCGCTTGGAGTTCACTCTCCTCTTCTTTGCGATTGAGATGCGCTGCTTCACTCTCAGAATCACGCCGCAATAATGCTTCATTTTTCTTGTCTGGATATTTGACCAGTTCCACCAGGCGCCAATTTATGACGTCTACCGCCCTTCGTATCGGAGAAGTCCCGTGCACATATACGTCGTATCCGAGAGCGTAGTGCTCAATGGGTTGGGGAGTATAGAAAGCTCTGCCAACGTATTGGTTAAAAAACTGATGAAAACCGGTCGGGCCAACCAGCTTTTGAATCTGAGCAAGTGTCCTTCTGAAAATCCTAGGATCCTCGATTTGTTCAGGGGATAATTCAATTCCGAGCCGATTTACCTTTTCAACAATACCTTGGCGCTTTTCGGGGCTCGGCTCGACATGGGCGCGGTAGAGTGCAGGTAAGCCAGCGTCTTTCAGAAACTGCCCCAGCGCTCGATTTGCCGCAAGCATGCATTCAGCTACCATTTCATAACTGGCTACCCCGTTACCGTTACTTTTTCCGTTTCCATTTAGCTCAAGGCGCCGGTTTGAGAGGAGCGTTGCAACCTCGCGGAGATTGCGAAGAGTCTCGGCGGCGGGGTGGGTCAGAGAGTGGGTGAGTTCACTGGCCGTGGCATAATCAAGTTTAAATTTACTCCGAATCACAGAGCGATAAATCTGGCTGGATTCTATCTCCCCGTGTGAATCTACTATTAGTGAAACAGTCCAGGTCAAACGATCCTGATTTGGAAGTAGGCTAAGTTTCCCGTAGGCACTTTTTCTGGGAAACATGGGGATATCTCTGCGTTTCCCATATACCGAAAACCCCTTTTCGTAAGAACTTCGATCGTCAGCGGAAAGATATGGAACTAGTGCCGGAACATCTGGAATATCGACCTCCAGCAAGTATCTTCCGCCCGAGAGCTTCACTGCTCTAACCACGTCATCTAGGTCCCACGAGCCACGAGGATCGACGCTTAAGTTTAGTACTTCACGCCGATCGACCCGCCCAGATTCAACGCTCGGGGTAAAGACCCCTTGCACCGGTGTGCGCACCCCGGCGCGAAGGATCGGACGCATCGCGTTTGGGTCTCTAACTATTCCATCACGATCGGCGACCGTTGTAAGAAATTTCTCAGTCGACTGCCTAACCTGATTTACTTCCAAGAAAATTCCAAATCCCGTTTTCTCTTCTATTCGGTCGAGAGTCGCCCGGATGCGATCTAGATCGCCTTCTGAAGCTCGCACTGTTACAATTGCCAGATCTTTTTTTAGGCCAAATTTGACTGTCGCCGGACAAGGTAGATTCAATCGAACCGTTTGAATTAAAGAGTCTTCCGGGCTTTTTTTGCGCGAAGCCTCTTCCAACCGAACCGTGAGTGCACTCATGGTTGAGAACTTTTCACATAGCGCCTTTGATTCATCTGGAGAGACTAAAGAGCGATGGCGAATCACAATCTCGTTTTGTCGGTAGCAGGCGCTTACGACCTCAATGCCCGCGGCCTCTGCTGCGAGTCTAACTGTTTTTACAACGCCGCGGTGCAGACGCTGAGCAACCTGCTCCCGCATTTTGCTCAGCTGATCAACTCGCGGGAGCTCAATCTCTTCAAATGTTCGAGGATTAATCCAACGAAGTTCGGGTGGCTGCTCAGATTTAGTTTGAGACCCGGGATCTAGGGTGTCAATCGTACCTACCAAATTGGAGCGGGACTTTAACCCTTGGAGGAAGTAATAAGCGTGCGAGAAAGGATAAGTGCCTGACCCGCTTTCAATTGATTTCTCAAATTGCTGAGATATTTTTTGTACTTCGGACGCAGGCATGCTCTCTGTGGTGCGGCATCCCATCATCTTATGGGTTCGCACCCAGATCGTTATGCCGGGTTTGCCGCTCGGCCATTCGAAGTAGGTAAGCTCTGCCCTATCTCCAGATTTTTCAAAACCACGGGAGCCTTCCGAAAACTCAACAACTTCTGAGGGAAGGGGTGACGCCATCAATAAGCTAGCTCACTACACACTAAACCAGGTCGGACCTGTGACGCCCTCAAACTCATCTTGCGGGGCTGCGGTGACCCCCGATTCAAAAACAAGACCGGCCCAAGGTTCTGATTGCGGTTTATGGGTGTCGACCCAACAGCCGGGACGAAGCCTTAAGGGATTTTGCTCGTCCAATACGCTGTGATCTGAAAAACTGAGTGACCCGTGGAGTGAAGCCATAATCTCAGGTGCAAATCCGAGGTGACCGCCGCTGGCGTGTTCGTGGGCCGGCATAGTTTCCCCTTGAGGGACAAACCAGAATTTGAGGCTCGTTGGGTTGTCACGATTACGTTCACCTGAGTACTGATGAAGCGTCACGCTAAAACCTCCGCCATAGGTGCGATCCAGAGAAAGGCCAAGAGAGGCTATCAGCTCTAAAACAGAATCCTCAACCAACCTGCCATCGCGTAAGACCATGGCCTCAATCTGGTCAGCCAATTGATACGCTGTATGTCTAACTTCTGACGGGAGAAATTTCTCCGGGTCAATTCCGGAATTGGCATTTTGCGCAAGTAAGGTCTCAACCAATCTTACTGCGTTAGAATGAGGCATGTACCCATTATCTACTGCTCTTGATTGTTCATCACTTAAAAACATTCTTAACTCCTAACGATAATTCCGAACAATATTCTTATGCTGACTGGGTATTTCTATCCAGTCAATAAAATTAAAAAAGATGAAAATGCTAGTTGGAAAAATATTTTGCGCCTTAGGGCGCAATAATAGCGATGAAACGGAAGAAAGGAGCGGTATTCTGACTTTTTTTAGAGCGAGGCATTACTACGTACCCATTGCCAAATACTTACTGACCAAGCCAAGATACTCCAGCTCAACTTCAGAATCAAGATTTGAGAATTTTTGCCTCCATTTTTAAAATAGGTGGCGTTCCGAGGACTTAAAGGTAGATCAGCTTGGACGTAAGGGTAACTGGGACATTGTACATTGTTTCGACCTCAATCGGTGCATCCGATGAGATCACGCCTCGAGCTATCAGCACGTTAAAAAATTCAGAACTGGTTTTAGCGGAAGACACGAGGAGAGCCGGTATCCTATTAAGTCAACTCGGCGTCGGGAAAAAACCCTTACTAAGCTATCATGACTATAATGAACGCGATCGAGTGGGGGAGATTATAAACAAACTTCGGTCAGGAATGACAATCTCACTAATTTCTGACGCCGGGACACCTTTGATATCTGATCCGGGATACCACCTAGTACGGGCTTGTCACGACGCTGGAATCAAAGTCTCACCTGTTTCTGGGTCATCGAGCATCACTGCGGCTTTATCAGTGTCCGGATTACCGACCGATAGGTTTATCTTTGAGGGGTTTCTTCCGCATGGCGGTGGAAAGCGGAAAAAGCGCTTAAAGAAGGCATTGACTGAGAATTCAACGGTCGTGATTTTCGAATCGACTCATCGTATTGAAAAGCTAATTTCGGAGATTGCCGAGCTTGAGGCAGATAGATTTGTCGTGATTTGTCGAGAGCTGACTAAGACTTATGAGGAAGTACTACGCGGAAAGGCGACAGAGATTCTCTCGATCATAAGAGAGCGTGGTGGATTGAAAGGTGAAATTGTAGTCTTACTTGCTGGTCAGGAGAAAATTAAGCCAGAGAAACGAAACAAGTACAAAGATGTTAAGAAAGAAGAAGAGTAAGCTTAAATTTGTCGGTACGTTGCTCGTCATAACGTATCTTTCGGTGCATCTTTGGTTTTTAGCATTCCAAAGAGATATTATATATCATCCAAAACCCCTAGGTGATCGAACTCCGCGAGATTTCGGAAGAGATTATGAGGAGGTTAATATAAAAGCGATTGATGGCGGAGAGATCTTTGCTTGGTGGGTAGCCGCAGGGAAATCAGACTCTCCGACGCTACTTTACCTGCATGGGAATAACGCCTCACTTTCGAATTATGGTGAGGTAGCAAATATTTTTGCCTCATACGGTTGGGACGTTTTATTAATTGATTACCGTGGATTTGGAAGAAGCACAGCACCAGTTCACGGCCTCTCTGAGGAGAGTTTAGTATCCGATGCAAAAAGCGCCTTAAATTGGCTGGAGCAGCATAAGGTTGATCAACGTCGGATAATTATCTGGGGCCATTCGCTCGGGGCGCCAATAGCGGCTTCCCTGGCTAAGGACTCAAACGTTGCAGCTCTAATTTTGGAAGGTAGTTTTACCTCGGCATTTGATATGGGGCGGCTGCGCTATCCCTGGGTTTATCTACCAAGGATGCTAATTCTTGACCGCTTGGATACTGAGGAATACGTAAAACAAGTCAGCGCTTCAGTTCTAGTTGCTCATGCATCCCGAGATCGAATTGTTCCAATTAATTTAGGAAGAAAAGTATTTGAGGCAGCGAAACCTCCAAAGGAATTTCTGGAGATAGTAGATGTTGGACACGATGATTTCCCCTCAGTTCATCTAAAGTACAAGGAGAGGCTTACGGCGTTCGTTAATCAAGCGATCGACCGTTCTATTGGCGGCCACGCGGCGGGAGATCAAAGTAGCTTAACGGATCCTGATGAATCTTCTCATAAGCCATAATTAGGGCCATATTGGCGACGTTCTCTGCGAACTTGACTTCATTTGGATTGATCACTTTTTGCGTTCGGGGCTGGCCGTAGTTTTTGCCCCGAATGTCAGTCAGGCCCCCGTTTCTATCCATTTGGATTATGAATATAGAAGTGTCTCTTTGTGTGGCCGCCGTAACTAAAGCTCCGTCGCTTCCGAGGCGTTGATACATACCATTCTTGAAGGGCAGTGCCGAAACGTCGAGCTGAATCGCTACATCTGATTTAATCGCTTGCATTAGGTGTCGTCGGCTTTCAGCTCTGAAATCGACTCGAAAAAAAAGATGTGATTGAGATACAACCCACCCTTCTTGTGAGTCAGCAGACATGCTTCCCGCGATCTGATAATTACCGATGGTTCGAAGGGTATCTAGCAACCTCTCACCAGGTTTAGCGTATTCGTCGGCGCTGGGTATATTTAACGACCTAGAGCCTTTCGCCAGTTCAAATCGGCCTGATTCTCCGTCCACTACGAAATCGATACTCTCTGTTCCTGCATAACTTCGCATGAATTGGACTCGATCGGGAGAAAGGTGAGAGCCGTAATGAATAAGTTTCAGTCCGGGGCTGTCGCCGGGGAGGAATCTCTGCATCACAGATTGAAACTGGTCCGTAGGGGAAGTTTTTGGGTTTTTTGGTTCCACGTCTTACAACAACAACACGTTATCCCATAATATTATTTTGAATTCGCTGGTAAATCAACGAGAGGAGATAAGAATTTTTGGTAAGACTATGGGTGAAACAGACAGCGAGAACGTCTTGAAAACGTTTGAAATCTACGGGCGCGCGGCCGAAGATTTACGAACTTCTCTCTGTTTCAGACCCACCGTTCATTGGTTAACGTAAGCCAACCGAACGGACCCCTGATCGACCTAAGACGCGCTTAAGTCGTGGACTTGGATCGGGCAGAGTGAGCGGACAAGCTACGCGAGCAAGTGGTCCGACTGCTGCCAAGATCACTTCGGCTTGGTCAGGTCTTCGAACAGAACCCAGATCTTCCCTTGCCGGCGAGAGAGGATCTGAGGCAGAGGGGTCAAAGACCGCCTCATCACACGCATCGCTTCTGACGTTGCGACGAAGATCTGATCCAGATCGTAGAGCCCCTCTCCTGAGTTAAAGGCGTCGCCTTTCACCCAGGTCTGAGGCACGTGCTGGATCTTCATCTCGTCAGGGCAGGGGATGCTCGTGCTGATCCCGCCGCGGAACACCACCCAAGTGATGTTTCCATCGAGGGCGAAGCCGGTCTTCTGCGCGCGGACGATGCGAGCGAGCTCACGAACCATGGGGTTCATGTAGGGCAGCTCACAATCGTCTTTGGCAGGAGCCTGTACCACGGAAGGGACAGCCAGGCTTTCTTGGAGCCCGGGCAGGAAGGACATTCCTGTATTCACTGGGACGTACTCTCTCTCGTTCTGCAAGCTAACCACGGTTCAGTCAGAACGAACAAACTGAAACGCGTCACTAACGTTCTCGCGGCACCATCGTAGGAGCCACACTTCGAGGCTGTCAGTGCCTTAAACGGTGGCGCTTAAGGCACTGACATACCTTCCCTGAGTACGTGTTGAAGGAAAGAGAGAGTTGATGAAACAGAGTAAACCTCAGTAATAACCTAGAGACATTTCGCTGCTGTTTCGCTACACATTACCCCAACTTGTCACCCCAAAGGTCACTGGGCAAGGAAGCAGCATCGAATTAGAAACTTCTACCAAATATTCAATTTTTAGAATCGAGCTGTAGAGTATACCAGCCTGCTTTTGGCTAATAAAGCGCGGAGGAAGCGTTGATAAATCACACACCTAGCGGAATAGGCGGGCGGGCGGAATGCGGAATAGTCTCACTGATTTTCTTTGAAGGTTGACTCTGAACGATGCGCTTAACAGGTCAATTTTTAACAATCAACTCAACGATCTCAGACACCTTAGAGAGTGATTTGAGTGGCAAAATTCCCATGGAGTAACATCTTGAACGTGCCATTTAAGCTTTGCCGCTACCTGGTTGGCCGCTAACAAACCTCTGCAAATATTATGGAAAAATTGCATGTTCAGTGTGACTATTGGCGCAAAAAATACCCCGAATTCTCTGAGAAAATTGTGGGGGGGAGACACTAACTAATTTTCTCATTTCAATCTCTCCCTAAAAATTTATCCAATCAAAATCGCAATAATTCCATTAACGACTTTATTAAACTTCTTCTTATCCTGCTTGACAGTATCTAATCCCTTGAGCGCACGCCTTAGCTTCTTAGCCATATCATTAAGCGCGTTGCTCAAGTTAAATCCAGTTTGCACAGCAATCTCCGCTGAGTTTACCGAAGCAAAAGATTGAATCTCATTTAGGGCGGCAAGAATTTGCGTCTTCAACAGTTTCGCCTTTTTCTTGGCTTTGGATGTAGAGGCTTTCTTCTTTATCTTCTTGGCAAAGGCTTGTAGGGTCTCAAGGCGCTTTCGCAGCTCCGGTGCTTTGAAGCAATCCAAAACTGCGTTGGAGTTTAGATCCTGATCTGCGATTCCGCATCCACACGCACCAGGCACTAATTTGTCATTGTCCTGAGGACATTCATCTACTACTAACTTAAAAAGCTCAAATCCATGCTCTTCATCTTGAGCCGAGAAAAATAGAGTGCCATCAATCTCTGTCAGATTCTGAGGTGAGCCGCTATTAGGCCCCGAGAATCCGTTGCCTGGGAATAGATCTTTGATCAATACCGTACCCATTGAGGTCCCATCCGTACGCCAAAGCTCCCGACCGCGACTTCCATCATCTGCAGTGAAAAATACGCTTCCAGCCAATTCAGTGAGTTGAGAAGGAGAAGAATCAGCGTCGCCTGAGTTTATATCCTTAAGTAATCCGGTACCTGCGGCAGTGCCGTCTGTGATCCAAAGTTCCCGTCCGTGCTCGCTGCTGTCAGCAACGAAAATTAATTTATCACCTAAGGGCACTGCGCCAGTAGCCTCGTTTGCGCTAAAGTCAGTTACCCCGGGGGTCGGAAGCTCAAATGTTCCCTGTGCCGTGCCGTCAGTTCTAAAGATGTGACGCTGAAAGCCGCTATCGATAATCGCCATTACCAAGGCGAAGCTTTTTGCAACAAAAATCCCGGTAACAGAAGCCCCATCGCTACCGGGAACAAGCTCAGCAAGCGGCCCGGTACCGCCAGGTGTTCCGTCAGAAATCGCCAGTTCAAAGTCTTTTCCGCCGAGTCCGGTCGCGCCGGGAAACCGGGCTGCGAAGATAATTGATCCGTTAAATTCCTCAAGGCGTTGTGGAGAAGAATCACCGCTAGGATTAAGATCTATCAACGGATGGGTGCCCGCGGCAGTGCCATCCGAAATCCAAAGTTCACGCCCGATACCAATTGCGGTAGTGCCAGCCGAAAAGATAATATCCTGGCCCAAGACGGTATATTCTCCGGGATTGGATGCCAAATTCGCAGGTGGTGGTGGAGGCTCGCCTTGAACAGCGAAGGTTCCCTGGGCAGTTCCATCGCTTCGGAAAAACC
>CAZJXY010000075.1:0-11698 GCA_964549925.1 uncultured Bdellovibrionales bacterium
TGATTGGAAGAAAGTTCTTCGGAAGGATTACGGCACGCTTTCCAGCACATTAGCTGGAATCGTCTTCCTGCTTATGTGGAAGATGTATTATTTAAACGGCTTCACTGCGGTGGAGCAACAAATCGAGAAACTTTCGCTGCTCTTGTTACCGATTGGAATTTTCTATCTCACTATCCGGCACTTAAAGCATAGCGGAAAGTTAGAAAGCCCGGTGCAGGCTGGATAGAGATTACGGGTACGGGCATGAGATTATATTAAAGGGGGATAAATCAGATATGACGCCGAGCGATTCAGATGGTCGGAGCCGCGTACCAGATATTATCGTAGATCCTAGATCAGCTCTTGAGTCCTTGGCTTTGTCCGATCCAGAGAGAGTTCGTGAAATTTTGAGAAGCGATCCGAAGCTTAGGGATGCTGTGACAGAGTTAACCGCGCATCCTGACAGTTTCGCTCCAACGCCGCGAGATAAACAGGTTCCATCTCAACCTGATAGAGAGTTACTACGCGGATTTGCGGAGATGGATGGTCTTAATATTGATCAGATGTATGACGATATGACTGGCTTCGCAGAGATGGGGTAAGTCAGATCAGGAGAATCTGTGGAGTCAGAAGAGCTAAAAAATATCGTAAAGCAAAAGTATGGAGAGATCGCTCAAAAATCTCTGGAAGAACTCAGCACAACTACCTGCTGTGGTACGCAATGTTGTGAGAGCGAACCACATGATTTGACCTGCTTTAACGATGATTACACTAAGCTTAAAGGGTACAACAAAGACGCCGATCTAAAACTTGGCTGCGGCGTTCCGACAGAAGTAGCGGCAATAAATTCTGGCGATACTGTGCTCGATCTTGGCTCCGGTGCTGGAAACGATGCGTTTGTAGCGCGAGCGATTGTAGGTAGTAGTGGAGAAGTAATCGGTTTAGATATGACCGAGGCAATGATCGAGAAGGCCAGAAGAAATGCCTCGGCGCTTGGATTTTCGAACGTGGAATTTAAGCTCGGTGATATTGAAGAGATGCCGATTGATTCTGATTCCGTCGATGTAATTATAAGTAACTGTGTTCTTAATCTCGTTCCGAACAAGCGTAAGGCCTTTAGTGAAATGTACCGCGTTTTAAAGAATGGAGCCCATTTTTCGGTTTCAGATATCGTGCTTGGGTCTGCATTGCCGCCCGGACTTCAAAGAGCGGCTGAGATGTATGCAGGGTGTGTTTCCGGTGCGATTGAAAGATCGGAGTATCTTAAGCTTATTGCTGAGGCTGGATTCAAAAACATTCAAGTAAAAATTGAAAAGCCAATCCACCTTCCGGACGAAGTTCTCTCGAAGTATTTAGAACCTGATGAGCGGGAAAAGTTTAAAGCGCCGGGTGCTACGATCCAAAGCGTTACGGTCTACGCCGAGAAATAGATGAAACCAAAGATCTTATTTCTCTGTACTGGAAACTCCTGTAGAAGCCAGATGGCTGAGGGGTGGGCTAGAGAGCTTCTCTTTGAAGAATGCGATCCATATTCTGCCGGTACTGATCCGCAGACGTTAAATCCTTACGCCGTGCGCGTAATGAAAGAATGCGGAGTGGATATATCGGACCATTATCCAAAGACCCTCGCAAGCCTTTCAGAAGTATCGTTCGATTTAGTCGTCGCTGTCTGTGAAAGTGCAGCGAAATCGTGTCCTCGACCGCCTACAGGAGCGCGGGTCATTCATGCTCCGTTTGATGATCCCCCAAGACTTGCCGAGACTGCAGCATCAGAAGAAGCTGCCTTAAACTGCTACCGTCGTGTCAGAGATGAAATAAAAGAATTTGTGGTTGGATTATCAGGTAAAATTAGGTCCGCCGATGTTTAGAGAACTCCTTGCCGAATTTATCGGAACAGCTACGCTGGTCTTTTTTGGGACTGGCGCAATAGTTGTTAATGAGTTTTCTAACGGAGCGGTATCTTACGCCGGAATAGCCCTGACGTTTGGGGTGGTTGTAACGATCCTGATTTACTCGCTCGCCAAGATTTCCGGAGCGCACTTTAATCCGGCAGTGAGTTTAGCCTTTCTTATCTTAAGAAAAATTACATCTAAGAAGTTTTTCGCATTTGTAATTAGCCAGTTGGCTGGTGGGGTGTTTGGTAGCGTCTTAGTATTTCTGTTTTTGCCAACCAGCAAGAATTTAGGCATGACCGTTCCTTCGATAAATCCGATGGAGGCGTTTATCGTTGAGGTTATTCTGACTTTCGCTCTGTTGTTCGTAATTTTACAAGTGACGCGTCTCGGTCGAGAGTTGCCGGAGATGGCCGGGTTGGTGATTGGTGCAACTGTGATGCTGGATGCACTAGTTGGCGGAGCTTTGACCGGAGCATCGATGAACCCCGTGCGGTCTATCGCTCCGGCTCTGATTGCTTGGAATTTTTCCTTTCTCTGGATTTATATTTTTGCGCCGCTGGTTGGAGCGGTTGCTGCGGTTTGGGTTGCGAGGTTTTTGGATGTGTCGGATCAGATATTAAGCAATTGATCCTTGTTTATCTCGGAGGTTCTCCGACGCTACGAGTTAACCAGATTGCATCTACTCAAATATCAAATCATAGCCAATCAATGTAAAACGATTGCGGCGAACGTAACAGGTGATGTTGCCGCGGAGCTTGAGCTTAAGCACCAAAACTCTCTAGCTCTTTGCAGGGTTTTTGTTACCGAGTAACCCGACCTATGGAGAAAACTTTCCGTCCGTTGGGAGCAAAAATCTCCATTATTGGTTTTTCCTTTCCGGACCTGCTTCGAGTCTTCTTCGAACCTATTCTCTCAATTACCTGACCTGTAGATATGTCAATGACTACACCAGCCATAGCTAATTACCTCCGCAGGAAAATAGAATTTAAAATGGGGATCGGGAGAAATCCCGATCCCTCGCAAAAGAGTCCGTGTAGGAGCTCAAATAGTGCAGATATTAATGCACCGTGATTTTCTTAGGCAACAAGGCCTCATCTTTTTTAATCGTGACCGTCAGTATTCCATCTTTCATGGAAGCGTCGATACTCCTCTCGGAAGTTGCAAACGGTAATACAATCGTGCGATTCATCGCACCTATTCGACGCTCACGAAGGATATAGTTTACCTCTGAGTCACTGGAATCTTGAACCTCTGCATTTGGCTTGACATCAATCGAAAGCCTACTATCGTTCAAGGTAATCTCTATCTCTTCTTTTTTAATACCAGCCATATCGGCGGTCAAAACGTAGCGGTCCTTATACTCGGCAACATCCATACGGAAAGTTGCATGATTACCCGCCCATGTAGGGGGAGAACCAGTAAATTCACTAAAGTCAGCGAAGAAATCGCCTAAGAAGGGTCTCAAAAGCGAGCCGCCTCTTAGGACAGGAAGTAACGTGGTCATATAGACTCCTCCTCATCCAAAAAATAAACTCGTTTTTAATTTTCTGAGAGGCTATTTTGCCATTCAGATAGTTTTTTATTGATCATCCCTTAAAAAAATTTCAAGAGGGACAGCAGAAAATTTTTCTGCCGTTAAGTTACTGAAATGACACTATAATTACCAACGGGAATGTTGTACTGGTGCGGAGAGGAGTAGCTGAGCGTGTCTAGATAGCCCAGGATTTCCGGCTTTTATAATCGTTGCGGCTCTATAGCATCAATTCTGAAATGATCATGGAAGGCTCCGGAAAATCTAGAAACTAAATCTCCGGCACATTTGATTCTTGATTCGTTCGATCGACCACAACCTTCAAACAAGTAGGAAGATAGGGTCCACGCTGAAACTACGTGAACCCATTTGCCAGTCTACTTAACCTTTCGACCCAGGAAATCAATCATCATAGCGGTAATTTCTGCGCCATGTGTCTCTAAGGCAAAATGCCCGGTATCAAACAAATGCACTTCGGTAGTCGGGTTATCACGAGCATATGGCGTGGCGCCAGCAGCCACGAAGATGGCGTCGTTTTTACCCCAAACAACCAAAGTTGGCGGCTGATATTTTCTAAAATATGCCTGCCACTCTGGATAATGCGGAAGGTTTGTTCGGTAGTCATACAACAGATCGAGCTGTGTTTCTTGGTTCCCAGGACGATCGAGCAACGCCTGATCGTACAACCATCCATCCGGGCTCACGAAGCTTAAATCGTTCACACCGTTTGTGTATTGCCACTTTGTGGCCTTAAGACTCGTCAGCCAACGAATAGCTTCGCGCTCCGCGGTCTCTCAGACTTCGAGAGAAAATTTAGTAAATTTGGAACTTTTGGGAGGTATAAAGTAAGATCGGAAGAACTTACTATATCTATTGCCAGCAAAGAATGATAATTCACATTTCTAAAAAAGTTTTTCAGAGAAAGGCCTGAGTATTACGCTGTATTGGCAAGAGATCCTTCTTTAGATTTTGTATAAATACAATTTAATAGAACATTTAACTATTTCAAGATACCGTTGTTGACTTAGAATTGATGCTTATAATAATACACACAGACTTATACATTAGGCGGGGTCTGGTGTCAGAAATGTTAGCCGTTGCTCCCGTCCTACTTTGCCTGTCTAAGCCACCAACCAAACGGATTCCGCAATGAAACTTATTTACAAACAAAACTTTCTCGCTTACGCACTCCTTAGCCTGATGGCTTTCACATCCACTCAGGCGGCGGATATTACGCCCGCCGACGCGCGCGCCATCGCTAAGGAAGCCTATATCTACGGTTTCCCGATGGTGGATAGCTACCGCATCATGCACGCCTACTTCGTGGACCGCGCAAATCCCGAGTACAAAGCGGACTGGAATCAGATTCGTAACTTCACCCGCGTGTTCACGCCCGAGGACAAGGCCGTGCAGACGCCCAACTCGGATACGCCGTATTCCTTTCTCGGCCTGGATCTGCGGGCTGAACCAGTCGTGCTAACCGTGCCGGTGGTCGAAAAAAATCGTTACTTCAGCATCCAGCTCATCGATCTCTATACGTTCAACTTCGATTACATCGGCAGTCGCTCAACCGGCAACGACGGCGGGAGCTTCCTTATTGCTGGACCAGGCTGGAAAGGCGAAGTACCCAAAGGTATCAGCAAAGTGATTAACTCGGAGACCGAACTTGTGCTCGCCGCGTATAGGACGCAACTGTTAAATCCGGGCGACATTGAAAATGTGAAGAAGGTTCAGGCCGGCTACAAGGCACAGCCGCTCTCGCAGTTTCTCGGGAAGTCTGCGCCGAGCGCCGCCCCGAAGATAGATTTTCCTCCACCACTCACACCCGCCGAGCAGAAGTCTTCGCTTAAGGTTTTCAACCTGCTGAATTTCGTCTTGCAGTACTGCCCCACGCATGAGTCGGAAAAAGAACTGATGGCGCGATTCGCGAAGCTCGACATCGGCCCAGGCAAACCGTTCGACGCAGACAAACTTTCTCCGGAGGTGCGGAAGGCTGTGGAGGAGGGGATCGCCGATGCGTGGCTGGCTTTTGCCGACATCAAGCAGCAGATGGATCAAGGGAAAGTGACTTCCGGCGATACGTTCGGATCGCGGGCGCACCTAGAAAACAACTACCTCTACCGGATGCTCGCCGCGGTGATCGGCATCTACGGCAATACTAGGCAGGAGGCTATGTATCCGTTGTATATGGCTGATTCAAGCGGGCAGCCGCTGGACGGGTCAAAGGCTCGCTATACATTGCGCCTCGCGCCCGGGGAGTTTCCGCCGGCCAATGCGTTTTGGTCGCTGACGCTATATGAGTTGCCCCAGAGCCTGCTCTCCGCCAATTCGCTGAACCGCTATCTGCTCAATTCGCCCATGCTGCCGCAGTTCAAGCGCGATAAGGATGGCGGACTGACACTCTTCATCCAGCAAGAATCTCCTGGAAAGGAATGGGAAGCCAATTGGCTGCCTGCCCCGAAAGCTCCATTCTTCATGGTCATGCGCATCTATTGGCCGAAGGAAGAGGCGCTCACCGGCAAGTGGAAGCAGCCGGCGCTAACACGGACGGAGTGATCAGTAAGCCGGGCCAACGTTGATGGTATTTAGATGCGAACTGCAAAATTTCGTTCTTAGAAACTTGTGGCGTTTGTTGGCTCTGTAGATCAAGGGGCTTACGCTACCCACGTTGTGGGTAGCTAGAAACCCACTTCCTATTAATATTTTTGGGTTGTCGTGAGTTCAGGCCTGCGGAGGACAGCGTTTCATATGTTATGAGAGCTGCGTCGAAGAATGTAATGGATGGGGTGGAGTATCTGTACCTCTCGGAACCACAATTTTTATTGGCTTTCATGAAATCGTGCATCCTTTTTGCACCCAGTTTTGGGGTGATTTTGAAACGTCCTGAAACGTCAGCCTCCAGGGCAACAATTTAGCTAAAGTGCCCATAACACATACGATACTTTAAATTTTCCTGACTTATGTTCGGCTCTGGTTTGTCATTTGAATCCCTTCTTTCAGGAAGCCTTGTTCGCTTCAAGGAACGTGCGTACCCAGAGGCAAATACAGACCAATTTAGGGAGCTTCAGCGTGACAAGGAAAGAGTTCTTGGCACCGGCATTGATCAACTTCGTCGAATAAGGACACAAATTTTTGAAAGCAAAAATCCTGACAGACAACAAAACCTTTTAAAACTCGCAACAGTACTTGCCGATCAGATGGCTGACTATTGTATAGCCGATGGTGCAGATCGTGCTGCTGCCTTGAAAGAACACTCCTATCATCGAACGTTAGCAGACATTCCTTCGTCGCAGGCAGGAGTAGAGCCGCAATCAAAGCATCACATCGTGCCGAGTTTGGTAGCACAGAATCTACGAAAGGCTGCGCAAGACATGTTAATTCGTGTTGAGGAGGTAGCGTCGTCTTTAACCTCTCCATCTAAACGCCTTTCCGATGCAGAAACGTTGCAAGTACTCACTGAATTTATTTCTGGTACAAATAATTTGAGTGTGGATGCTCGGAAAGAGTTGTTTCTCGCCGACACAAAGGTCGCAGGTTTGTTGAGTGGTGGTTTGGTGTACGCATTGATGGCAAAAAAAATAGCTGAACATTACGGCAATGAATCCGGTAAAGGAATGACGGTTATTGCTGTAGCAGTCGATGCTGAAGGAAAGCAGGCAGTATTTGAGCGCAGTCCGAACGATGGTAAAGTGAGACGGCTCATAGTCGTAGATGACATGATCGACCAAGGCGGGTCAATTCTTTGCGCTGCTCATACCGCTGAGGAGGTGTTCACTGAAGCAACGGTTAATTCCGGACTCTATTATAGCTACGCAAAAGGTCGTATTCCTATAAATCATCGCAAACATCTCGATCATCTTTCGGGGATGTTTCAGGACTTTGCCGATCTTACAGAGTCAGATCGCTTGGACGAGGCGCGAGTACTTCTTGTATCTGCATTTAAATACGCCAGTGAACACGGAGTCACTCTCCAACGCGGCTGGTACAAGAGGGCAGCGCGTTACTTTCACGACTCAGCATCGATCATTGGAGATGAGCCAAATACGTAGCACTCAGTAATTCAGGAGATTTTCCTAAATTTAGAAATGGGGTGTAGTGTCTGAGGCACTCTAACTATCTGAAATAATCGAAAATATTTTTTCTCGGCATCCAATTAGCATTCAATATTTGTAGGCTTCTGAAAGATTCTGAAATGCTGTGAAAGCGTTTGGTGAGAACTGCTTTGAGAGTCTCAATCCGCTAGGGTCAATTTTATGGGCTTTTATCGTCGGTTGCCAGCAATTACGCAGAAGGGTAAAGTTAAGCATTGAAAACAACAATGGAATTGCTCCGACTCAGAAAACTATATTCCTTATTTTTGTTGGTGCTGCTGTTCTTCGCAGTTGCATCCACTTCACTACACCAGTTTCACAAAAGCGACGCCAGTCACAATTCAAGTACTTGTTCGGTCTGCTCTGTACAGAATGTACTCTCGTCTGCTCTTCTTCCGCACTCAGTCATACTTATCGCTAATACTGTAATCGTAGAAACAGTACAAAATTTCTACGACTCGATTTTTGTCTGTGTCGAGATTCCCGACTCAACATTAGCCCGCGGCCCTCCTCTTTTCTAATTAACAGTTTTTACTCGTCCCGGTTGTTTAAGCGCTAATTTTAGATTGCGCATGTTATGTGTTGGCCCATAGGCCGGTGTCATTTCATTTTGGAGACTTATGAAGATCAATCAAATTCTCTGTATCTCAAAAATTATTTCTACTTCTGTACTTTGTTTTGGCGCTAGTTCTGCCGCTGCTGACGACCTTGCAGAACTTAGGAAAGAACTTCAGTCACTCCGTCAAGAAGTTCAGCAATTAAAGATGGTAACTCAGAAGCAGCAAGCAACCATCGAAAGTCTTACCGCCGAAACGACGGTGCCTGCCTCTGATACCATTGCAAAGCAACAGGACTCATCTCCCGTGACCGCAACCGGAACGAATAAATCACCGGTGCCATTCATTCCAGATATTGGCGTCATTGCAGATATTACCGGCTCGTTGTCAGAGAGCACCGAAGATGAGGAAGGAAATGATCGATTTAGTGTTCGAGAGGTAGAACTAGTCCTCGGGCATGACATCGATCCTTATTCTCGTCTGGATGCAACAATTACTTTTTCAGATTTTGAAGAGGCAGACATAGAAGAAGCGTATGTTTCCTACTGGGATTTGCCGCTCGATTCAAAAGCTAGAATAGGAAGATTCCGGCCGAAAATTGGCAAAGCTTCAGCCGCTCACAGAGATAGTCTCGATACGACTGACGAGCCATTAGTTGTTCAGCGATATCTTGGTGTAGAAGGACTTTTCAAAACCGGTCTTGAATTGAACGGTTTTACACCACTTTCGAGTGATTCTTTCACCCAACAGCTAACGGGCGGGGTCTTAGAAGGAGGAGTTGGAGAGGACGGCGAACTGTTCGGGGGAAGTAGCCGACACCCAACTCTCTATGGGCATCTCAGCAATTTTTTTGAAATAAGCGACCTAAGCAACTTTGAATTAGGAGGCACATATCTTCTCGGTTCCAATAACGTGGACTCAGAACTCAAGACGAACGTTTTTGGAGTTGATGCTACCTATACCTACTATGTAACGCCTATTAACAAACTCAAGTTCCTTAACGAAGCCTACTTTCAAGATCGAAACGACTCATTTTCAGGAGAGGAGAGCAGTGTTGATTCTGAACTGTCTGAGCACCCATGGGGATTTTACTCTCTTATTGATTATAGGTTTTCTGAAAGGTGGGGAGTCGGTTCACGTTATGATTACGTGGAGTTAATTGATAATCCAATTGACAATCCGCATGACCATGAACATGCGATCACGGGCTATCTGACATTCTTTCAGAGCGAATTTGCAAGATGGCGTGCCGAATATCAGTACGCTGCCCTAGCTGACGGAAATAACGACAATCGTTTTTTCCTTCAAGGAACATTCGCAATTGGAACACACAAACACCAACTTCAGTAAGGAATTCAGTTTATGAGACAATCAATTTCCATTTTCAAAATAGCAATAGCGACCCTGTTGACAGTTGCAAACCCAGCAACTGCTGAGTCGCCATTAAAAGTTACTACTACACTTTCAAGCTATGCAGATATCGCCAAGACAATCGGTGGCGACCTGGTTGAGGTGAAATATGTGGCGTCGCCAAGGTTCAATCCTCATTTTATTGAGCCCAAGCCAAGCGATGTTCTCAAGGTGAAGAACTCCGACTTGTTTATCCATAGCGGTCTTGACCTTGAAGCATGGCGAAGTCCACTCATTGATGCAGCGGGTCGTGCTGATATTCGTCAATCAGGTGAGCGCCAGCTTGATCTTTCTGCTGGTATAAAGCTTTTAGAGATTCCTGATCGCCAGGTCAGCCGCGCAGAAGGAGACATACATCTTTTCGGAAATCCACATTATTGGCTTGATCCACGAAATGGGAAAATAATTGCTGACGAAATTGCCACTAAACTATCGAGCTTAGACTCGAAACATAAAGACGAATATCAGAAGAATCTTACAGCTTTTCAAGCCAAGATTGACGAGAAGATTAGTGTTTGGATCGAACAACTTGCTCCATTTAGGGGTCAAGAATTAATCGGCTATCACAATGAGTGGGCTTATCTGATGAATTTTTCTGGACTTACTATGAAGTATTTTCTTGAGCCTAAACCTGGAATACCGCCAACACCGCAGCAGATTGAATTCATTATTCGCTATGCAAATGAGCAGAAAGTCAAAGCGATTATAAAGGCCATATTCAATCCAGAGGAAGCTGCGGTTAGTGTAGCGAACCGGACAAAGGTCAAGGTTCTTACTCTTTGTCAAAATGTCGGAGAGATCGCCCAGGCCTCCGATTATGTCGCGATGATTGACTACAACATTTCAAAGATCGTGGAGGCGATGCACAATGATTGATTTTTTCGATCTAATGTTGAAGCCACTCTTGGCGTGCCTGATCTTGACGGGGATACATGCCTATCTCGGGCTACATGTAATTCAACGTGAAGTAATATTTGTTGATCTAGCTCTTGCCCAAATCGCAGCATTTGGAGCAACGGTCGGCCTCTTTTTTGGATGGGGTCTCCATTCATCCCAAAGTTATTTCTGCTCACTAGCATTTACTTTAGTCGGTGCCGCGATATTTGCTTTTACCCGATTAAGGAAGCCTATTGTTCCTCAGGAGGCACTTATAGGAATCGTGTACGCTGTGTCGGCAGCAGCGTCTATTCTTGTACTCAGTCGCTCAGCCGAAGGCGGTGAAGAATTGAAGTCGCTGCTCGTGGGACATCTGCTATTTGTGGATCGGCCAGAAATACTTCAAATTCTGATTCTTTATTCAATAATCGGAGTGATTCATTGGAAATTCAGGAGACCACTCATGTTGATTTCAACACATCCAGATAAAGCATTTGAACAGGGCTATCGGGTACGTCTGTGGGATTTTCTTTTTTACGGTACCTTCGGAGTAATAGTAACAAGCTCCACTGAGCTTGCTGGAGTCCTCTTAGTATTCTCGTTTCTTATTGTTCCGGCAGTCTGTGGAGTGCTCCTAACCAACGATGTCAGGAACAGATTAGTTGTAGGTTGGCTTTGTGGAGTAGTAACCAGCGTTGCAGGATTGAGTGCGTCCTACTTATTCGATCTTCCAACTGGTGCAGCTATCGTATGCACTTTTGCTGTTACATTGATGATTTGCTCGGTCATACGTTTGTTCGTGGCAAACAAAAAATCATCTACGAAAATTTCGTAGTGGGGTGGAGTATCTATAGCCCTCGAAACCCCCATTTTTATTGAGTTTCATGAGATCGGGCACCTTTTTTGCACCCAATTTTGGAGTAATTCAGAAAGCCCCTGAAATATTAACACAATAATATCAATATGATACATTGACGCATTTAAAAATAATGGTAATATCGGTATAATAAAGGTATATTAATAGTATGGAATTTGAGTTCGATCTTAAGAAAAGCTTATCCAATAAAGATAAGCATGGGATCGACTTCGAGGAAGCTCAAGCTTTGTGGAACGATCCTCACCTCCTAGAAATTGAGGCGAGGACTTCCGATGAACCGCGCTTTCTCTTAATCGGTATGATTGATGGCAAACACTGGAGCGCAGTCGTTACCTATCGCGATGACAAAACAAGAATTATTTCTGTCAGACGCTCCCGAAAAGAAGAGGTAGAACTATATGAAGAAAATTAAAGCGAAAGATTTTGATGCAGCTTTTGATCGTGGTGAAGATGTCACTAAATTTCTTGATAAATCAAAGGCG
>CAZJXY010000076.1:0-11670 GCA_964549925.1 uncultured Bdellovibrionales bacterium
AGAGCTCCAAGTAAAGCGCCTATAATGGCACCGTTTGAATCAGTATCCCCGCCGGCGTTAATCACCTCAAAAATGGAGTGAATAGAGTTTGGATCTCTTAGAAAGTAGGCATAGGCGAATGGCAAGGAATGAAGAACATAGCAGCTGCCGCGCCCGAAATGGTGATCCAAATCAGCATCAGAGAGCTCATCCAATGCCTCTAACATCGTGAGTTTCTTGCTCAACAGTTCAGAAGAATCAACCTCGGGGAAATATTCTTCTCCGATCTTTGCCGCCGCTATTACAGTCTGCAGAAATTCCTCCCGCTTAAACTCGCTCGGGGCAACACTAAGGCAGTATAATGTTCCAAAGGCTTGAGCCATACCCGAAGCGACCCCTGGTGCCGTGGCATGAGTCATAATCGAGAAATCATGGACTACATCAATTATCTCTCCGGCCGTTAGACCACGAGCAGCTGCGAAAAGTGCTAGTCCAGCAATGCTCATTGCTACACCGTTTCCAGTGGCGGTGTGTTTACCGTCTGGTTTTCCAGCTTCACCCCACGGGATCCCGCGTTCTAATCGGCGCAGGGCCGAGACAGTAGATCCGCCCCATCCGCTATCGGAGAGATTGATGGCCTCTAGATGGGATTTTAGCATAGAGTCACGTGAATACCCGTGTGACTCACTTAGTGCATCTAAAATTGCGATCAGTCGAATGGTGTCGTCCGACACCGTTCCGGCTTTCGCGTTTGGAAACCATTTATTAAGCCCAGCTGGGAGGAAATCATCGACATAGCCAAATTCATTCCTAATCTGTGCTCGAGTCCTGGTTTCAAGCGGAAGTCCCAGCGCATCGCCTAGCGCTGTGCCTAGGGCTACTCCAAGAGCTGAGTCCTGTGTTAGTCCTACTGGCAATTTAAAATCGTATCGGCTTGATCTGTTACGATTTGCTCCAAAGGATTGGCTATTTAGGGGAACTTCTGGGATTTCTCTAGGTGTTTCTAACATCTCAAATCCGTAGGCTGTATGCTATTAATAAACGTAGCATATAGCATCTATTTGACATAAGATGTAGTGCAATTTAAATTATTTCGTCGGTTGATGAGCGCGACTAAGGATTGAGGGGGGGAATCTAGCTCGACTGCTCGGGTGAGCAGTGGAAGTGGACGTCATCTATATTGAACGCTGGCGAACAGGTGCAAACGACTATCAGCGCTTCGGACGATTCGTTAATCAGAGCATGCTCAATCCCGGGATCGATCCGAACCCAATCGCCAGGTCGAAGATGATGCCGAACTCGATCTAATTCGATAAAACCGCTTCCCCCATACCCTCTTCCGCGAGTGACCGAAGGCCTGAGTCAATGTGTTCTTGCATAAGGTCAAGACAGGCATCTAGGTTGCTTGGAGTTGGGCCGGATGGTTTTAGAGTCCGCGGATCTGGTGTTTCCGGCGATTTTCCATGTCCTACTTCCATGGAGCCAACTATCCGATAGATGGTGGCTTTAGGCAAATGAGGTAAGAGCGTTCACCTGTCCACTGTCAGGTTATCTTCCTATGGAAGCCTCTCCCGGCATAAACAGCACACTAAATACTGGGAATTATACCCAGTTTTTAGCGCTTTGAATTTTCTTGGAGGAGTACTAGTCACTCGACCCTTGACACTGTGCTATCCTGAGATAGCATTCCTTCTTCAAGTGGTCTTAAATAGTCTAATGGCAGAGTTAGAAACTTTGCCGGCTCAAGCTAAGGCAATAACAACAGAGATGGCCAGATATCAGGCAATGTAACTATGCGGCTATTTTCGACGGAATATATGTTAGCTTTGCTTTTACCCCCAAACAGGCGAGAATCCTAATCATTAGTGACGTCGAAATATTCTTGGTATTACAATTAAGAAGCGCCGTAACTCGGGTCCGTGAGGTATGAGCCAATCTTGCCACCGCGGCGTGGGTAAGGCCCCTCTTTTTTACAATCTCTATGATTTTAGCGTTAAGCTCACTTCGTAGTTCCATCTCGATTGCATCTTCAGGCGAGAGCCCTAAAGCTGCTCCAAGTTGCTCGGCGGTTTTTACCCTGATTGGTTTAATTCTTCTTTTCATTCAGCATCTCCTTTAATCTAATCCGTGCCAGAACAATTTCTCGCTCTGGAGTAACTTGTGTCTTCTTAACGAAAGCGTGACATATCAAAATACCCGCTGCTGACTTCGTATAATAAAAAGTACGGTAAATGCCAGTACTATCCCTTACCCGAATCTCAGATACACCCATCTCAACTGACGGCATCGATCTTGAAAGAGGCATTGTTAGTCTCATCCCACGCTGAAGGTCGCGAATCGCTTTGCCAATTTCAATACGAGCCTCTTTAGGAAACTCACGCAAAGCAATGAGTGCTTGAGGATGAAATATGGCCTCTTTCACTTCTTTATTGTCTCAATTATGAGACAAAGTGTCAAGCGATGCTGACGCTATCTCGATTTTCTTACGCCTTATAGAGAAAGTTAAACTATTTCGTCAGCCTAAACTTCAGTAAGTCATAAAGCAGCGTGGTAGAGATCTGCTGCAAAACTCTCTGCTCATATTGAGCGTAAGTCTCATTATCCTGCTTTTTATATTCCAAATAGTTCACTCCATTTAGCGCCGGCGCATTCGGATTACACCACTCAGACGCATTCAGCGGCTGCGTCACAACCTGACCCGGAGCGTATCGGCTCCCCTTATTTGGACCTGACAATCCGGCTTTGACTACTGATAGACGATCAACCGCACCGGGCAAATCATGCGGAGGGGGAAGATAGATAATAAACAGCTTAATTCCATTTGAAACGACTTGATGCGCGAGTGTCACAAATTCCTGAACAGCACTTGAAACTTGCGTCGCAGATGTAGCTGCGGGACAGGTGACGTTCCCAGAGACAAATCGAGGTAACTCTCCAACAGGATCTGGTCCGGAGAAATACGCTTGTGTTGTTCCAGGATTATCAATCGTATCCCAAATGGAGAGATCCGGCGCACCATTAATAAACAAAATTACAGCCTTTAAGCGCCAGGAAGCCACCAGATTTGGATCCTTTAATGCCCGAAGCATCGAGAGTAAGGCCGCTGGAGCAGCTCTTTCAGCACCGAACGAATTGGTTGGAAATGTCCGGGCGGAAAATATATCAGATGATGGATTACTACCGCCCTTATTTTCCGGAAGCCCGTACCAAGAGAAATTTCCGGTCATTTGGGACTGCACGACAACCGGCAGTGTCGGAGCGGGATCAGCGGCAAAGTTTGGACACCAACGCCATGAACTTACCAAATCGTTAGCCTCCAGATTCTTCATTTCACCATACGCATTTCCTGGCCCGTTGTTACAGGCGGTATTATTAGTAAATTTACAAACGTGTTCGCCGGCACCAGCGAGTGCCCAATTGCAAGATTGACAGAGATTGCCGGCAGCAAAATGCGCTGAGCGACAGCACTGCTCTTTGTCTAAGAGCATATGATACCCCGTGTCGTAGTACGGTAGTGCGATGCCTGTTGGCAACATTCCTCCATTGCAACTTCCCGCCGAGACGCCTGGACTATAGGGAGCATAAGGCGGATGCGGCACGCTCCAATAAGACCGCGCAGCCGTTGGATTGTTAAAATCAGGAAAAGCTGCCCAAGGGTGGGAAGAGTTGCTATCACTTAAACTTGCGTCTCTAGCGCAGGCTGCCATGGCGTGATTGAGAATTAAGGCGCGATTCCAAGAGATCCTATTTCCCGGATCGGCACTCAGATCGGAAAACTGTTGTTCAATATAATCAATTCCACCCGGAACATTAGCGGGCGGCGGACCAAGCAGTGGGGCTGTATCAATCTGATAATTTAATTGAGAATAAAGTGAAAGCGGCAGCACCGGCATCTTTGGAATCACAAAATTTGAAAAGGAGAGCATCGCTCCTTGAATGTTATTTGCGGCCAGTGAGTAAAGGGTTTGTTGAACTGCGTGCTTAGAAGTACTCACAAGAGGTCCGTAACAGGCATTACGCATCACATTTGCCGTCATCTCTCCGCCTCTAGACTGCAGTCTATAAGTATTATCAGTAACAGCAGCTTGATTCGGCGATTCAGCTTCGAACCACTCGTCCATTATGCTCGAAGAGTCTAGCCCAATTCTAGGGACCCCGTAGATGTACGGCAATGGATCTGGTTTCGCATACCCACTCCACTGAATCTCTCCATTTTTGGCGGTGTGCCCAAGCGGTAGCCACTCCACGACAGATTGATCCACTATGTCTGGGTTTAGGTATTTACACTGATTTGTTCCAAGGTTGGTGTACTGATACCAATCGGGCAAGTTTTGATTTTCTACCTGATCAAATTCGTTTTCTCGGAATGGGATCATTAAACTATGCGTGCTCTGATTAGGCGCAGGTGGCGGAAGGCCGGTGTTTTGATCTAATTGCGGTCCTATCCCAGTCGGTTGCGCATCCAACATTGCGCTCCATAATCCAGCCAGACTCCATCCTGCTCCACCAGCCGCTTGAGGAGTAGTATAATAACTAAATGATGGGTGCTGCGCCGCTGTCTGTTGATTTAAGTACTGATCGTTGCCCATCACCACGCTAGATGGTGGATACGTTTTCTTACAGCTTGCCAGATTTCCCCCGGGACAATCGATAAACGTCTTAGCCGAATCATCTGAGGTATCATAACCAACATAGGCTATGGGTCGGTCGCCCTCAATACAACCCTCTGCGGCGACAGCATCAATAGTCGAGATGGGAATTAACTGATATCCCTTGCAGCTTAGCTTCACGCAAAGCCTTTGCGGAAGCGGCCCCTCCCCCGGTTGGCCTGGCAAGATCCCCTGGTAGTCAAATTGAACCGTGTCGCAACTGAAAGCCCGATCGTCTGAGAGGAAAAGCCCGCCAGAGGCAGGCGTTGCGACATAATTCGCTTGCCACCGATTTTGTACCTGAGGACTTTGCAACACTAAATCGGTTGACTTGCAGCTAATCCTAGCCTCTCCTCCGAACATTATTCCTCGCAACATTGAACAAGCAGCAGTAAAGATATCTTTGCCAGGAGAAGGTGGCACCTGGGGAACGATATCTCCTGGACTTGCGTTAATCGCAGCGTTTAAAGTTGACACGACAATGCTGTTTAATGTCGCCCTTTGTCTGGTGTTAATCATGTATTTGTATGTCACAAAGGCGTACAGAAGAATCGCGCCTATAACCAATGGGTAGATCGCAGCGACTATTCCTCGCTCTTCAGCGAAAGAATTTCTAAATTGACTGATCGCTTTTTGTAACTTTTTCATAATTAGGCTACCGGCACCAAAACCTCCGCCACACTGGCGGTTGGAGATAATATATTCCCTAAACCAAAGGCTTCCCCTTCACATCCCCAGATATAAAATGGGCTATAATCGAAATACAGCAATGTCGGATTTGAGTTTCCTGGAAGTAGAATTTTTGCAGTCGGGCCAGAGAGTACGCGATTACCTATGCTGGCAAGATACTTTGATCGAGCCTGATCCATCTCGGCCTGTAATGTTGTGGAAGTCGAATTTCCGCTGGGAACGGTAACACGCTCGGACTGCGAGGCCAAAGATACAGCCGTGCCATTACTTAAATTCAAATACCCAAGCTCAATTGAGCAGCTAAGCTTTGAGCTTCCTTTGGCAACCCGCGATGCCGAACTAATTCTGTTAATCATTAGATCACCAAGCTCTTTTAGACCGGTTACCACGACAGTGGACCCAGGAATGTGGGGTTGCTTTCCGCTAGCCGGATCATGTCGAAAGGGCCTAAATCCGGTTGCCACTCGTTCATTTAGAGTTGTGTAGGCAGCTACCACCATGTTGTGTTTTAGCTCCTCACTCGCCCAGTAGTTCCAAAATGCCGCAGCGATAAAAACCAGTAAGGCTGAGATAAAGCTAAACTCCACCATGCTGATTCCAGATTCGCTGAACCTAATATTTAAAGACTGTCTCATGCTCTCAAATTCCCGAATGAAATCCTGAGTAACCGGTACAAATTATGCCGCTACGGAAAATCCTGCCATTCAATGGAGACTCGGCACAGGCATAAACCGCTCGGGGCTCCTCGGAATCGGATAAGAGCACACTAGTCCCGGTCGAAGGAAAGGATAAAACCCTCGAGCTGCCGTCAAATCCCATCGCGCCTGGCACAACCGAAACTTCAGAGCTGGGGAATAAAACTGGTATCAGCACGTCAGTAGAACTTTGATTGTTGGGGTTATTCGGATGAGCCGTCCATCCCGATCCCAGCTGAGGTGTGCTGCGTTTGGCAAAGATCTCCAGCGTGTACCCCAATAGGTAATCAAAGAGGTATAGATCTGTCGGGCTAAAAGTCGATGCGGGGTTGACACTGCTTCGCCATCCATCAAGGTAGCCATTTTGCCCAATCTTTAAGACATTCGCAGCAGGGGGAACAGCAAGTTGCTGTGGCCCAAGCCCCGTTAACTCAGCACTCGCTATGCGAGCACCCATTGCCGCTACCGCCTCTAGTTTAGTGTGGAACAGCGCCACGGTTATCATTTGAAGGGATCCAAGGATCAACATCAAAGCTACACCAGACACAATTGCACTCTCCACCACCGTGGACCCCAGCTCTGATTTCCTACGAATTCTCAATCGACTCATACAACATCCAAAGATTTATAAACTAAAATATTATTCTTATGGGCTAGTTGCGGGAGTGTCGATGTGAGTCGCTGATTTAGAAATGCTGACTCCATATCCTAGTGCAGCGTCTGTCGCTAGGCTCTTATCCACCGCGATTATCTGATTTTTTAGATATGTAATCCCCTCGAGGAGAATGAAGAGAACGACTGCGCTAGTAAGCGCGTAGCTCACCAGTGTCGCACCGCGCTGATTTGATCTAGTCATTGTCAGTACCCCACAACTTGCGTTATGTCCGGTGAATTAACCAAAACTTACACCAGACATAATTCAACCACGCCAAACCAATCGTGACTCAAATAGCTGAAGCTATTTAATGCCAATTATTCTGTAGCGTGTATTGATTTTACTATCACACCCTGCGCCGAACGATTTCGGCTGAAACCCTAGACCCAAAACAGTTATGCAGTCGAGTGGCTTAACTGTATCACTAGAGGCGGGTCAGTAATTCAAAAAATCCGGCTAAGTCTCGGACGTAAATTTAGCACTAAAAAAACACAAAGAGATCAATAATATAAACGGCTCTGCTTCGTCGTTTCAGTGCGATCCTAGTGCTTAAATTCCCGCCGCCCAAAACTGCGCTGCGCTTTGAGAGCGAAATCATCCCTGACGTACGGTAACAACAGGCTTCTCTTTGGAAAGTTTGCTGAGAAAAAGTAAGTGCCGGGAAGATCTACTTTAGATCGACTGTCTTTACTGGAACAAGTCGGTGACCAACCATATCCACTGCAGCCTGCGACTGTTCAAGCGGAATATACCCGATCAGCGGCTCATACGATCCCGCGTGGGGTGGCATCTCAACAAATAGGAGCTCCCCATAGATTGGTGGGAACCCCTCAATCTGCATCTTAACGGGTCCACACATCTCCCCAGCCTTACGTGTTCGGTCGCCAAGCTGCACCGTTACTTCGCGAATCACATCTAGCTTTCCTAAACGATCCTTCCATGCGTAGGGCAGTACCATATATGCTGCTCCCGTGTCGACAAGCCCATCGCAGCGCAAAGAAAACTGAGGATCCAGAAGATTCTGAAGCATCACTGATGTAACAACGCGTCCCATAGTTGTACTCTAACATAGTTATTAAATAAAGTTCAATTAATCATAAGGGTAGAAAGCGAAGTTTCAGAGATGCATTTTTCACCAATTATGAACCTCACCATTAGTGTTCGGATGAAATTACAAAAAATTGCTAACTATTTACACTAGCCTTCCAAATCCCAAGGATATGTCTCTAAATCACAAAGGGGTCCCAACCCACGCTCCAGTCAACAGGGTCCCAGCGAAAATCAACCTGAAGCCTTCCCATCAGATTTTTCGCTTGGAGCCTAATGTGCTCACCCGAACAAAATACTAGCTCCTCAATAGCGCAGGGTACAAACTTAAGCTTTGAAACGTCGATCCCTTCCCCCAGTAGATCCGAAGCTCTCACAGCTGTACCTCGACGTTCTGAAAGAGCTGCGGCAATTCGTATAGCTGACATCGACTGAATCAGTGGAGTAAAGTATCCGGCAGCTCTGTCAGTTGTGAACAGCGCCACCTCTCTTAGAAAAGCGGAGCGCGGGATACAAAGTTCATAAGCGGCTGGCCGAATCACGATAGGCGAGGACTTGTCGCTTGCAGTTATGGATGTTACGGGAGAAATTAGCTTCGATCTAACTACTATGCCTGCAAATTCACCACTAGAGCGAAGTGTGAATGGATCTGGTTTTCCAGTAATTGATGGGTGAACGGAATTATAATTCGGGATTGTATAGTGGTTATGAGGAGATTCGGGGTGTTCGACCCACTCCTCAGTGAATGAAACTAGAGTAGTTATAATAATTTCGGAAGGTGAGCTAGGATCGAAAGAGCGCCAGGCAGCATGTACCTTAGCGTTAGGAATATCTTGAGGTCTCAGAGCTCTTCCCTCAGGGAGATACTTGGGACAAAGGCACGAGAGTAAAGATCGCGCTAGCTCCTTCTCCGGGGAAAACTTATAAGGCTCAAAACTTTCAAACTGCGGAGAATTGGTTGGGCCAGCGGCAGCAAAGATGATGCGCTCCATCTCACGGGGAAGCAGCCCCTCGGGGATAAAGGTTCCGTATACGCTGGCTCCACTTCGCATCTTTGAGTAAAACCTTTGAAGCACTTCCTTACTGACGGAGGCTCCAGGGTCAGAGCACAACTTTTTAATGTGTCGATCTATGACTCGCTTGTCATGTTGCTCTATTGTTTTATCGTGGAACGAGTGGCTCTCAACTGTTCTAGTTTCATAGTCGAGACTCCCAAATTTTCCACTAATCGCAATTTTCCCTCCGTTCCCGTTTCTTGAAATCAACAAGGAGGAGAGCGATGTGGCGGAAGAAGTACAGTATACCGTAACAGCGCGCTGCCGAAAGGTTCCAACAACTGTATGCGCAAACCCATTCGGCGCGCCTACGTGACAAGATTGGAGCACTAACTTGGCTTGATCTTGAAACAGTTCGTTCAGAAAGTGGCTTACCGCTTTATCTCTAAGTCCACTAGCTTCCAAGTTTTCTTTGATATCTAATTCAATTTGGCGGGTATCTTCCGAGCCATGACCGGCGATAAGACAAGCCGTCATCTTTCCGAACTCAAAACGTCTCCGCGCCATCTGCTTTAAAAATCCGCGCGGCGTTCCGGCTTCTGAGACTATAAATGGCACGCCTTCTTTCTTGGCGCTATGATACGCGGCGATAATGTGCGGATTACGAAAAAAAGCCCCATTGTGATCACTTACCGGGTTAAATACGGCGATATACTCCGGCGGTGGAGTGAGTCTGCGCTGCCTAATCCAGTTCAATTGATCTTGTAACATGTCAGTCGGATAGCGCCCGAATACCTTGATACCGAAGCGCTCTCTGAGAATCTGCGCCGAGCCTGTGCGCGCCTGATCCAGCTCCTTTATGGTACGTAAATTTGTAAGGATGTTGATTATTCGAAGCGCTGGTGGTGCGCTTACTATCCAGGCTCCGGCCAATTGACTACTACTCTCATCAATTCGCAGAAAGTCGCTTGGTTCTAAACCGTGACTTTTAAGGTAGTGCTCGATCGGTTGTAGTAATTCGCGCGCTCCTGCAAAGTTTTTTGATTTAAGTCGATCTTCGAGTGCCGTGCCCCAGCTGTACCCCATATCTGCGAGTTCGTTCAGATTAGAATGCTCTAAGCCACATTTTAGAAATTCCTGGGAGAAGAATTGAGCGAAATCTCGCGATTCAAAACATGCGCGAAAGCTAGAGTCCTTACAGTTTATTCTCCAACAATCTATCCTAGTTTCTAGTGTCGCCGATTCTAAGTAGTATCGCATACGACCAATGTAGTAGTTCATGCCGTAAACCCTATTCCTCTCTAAGACCGCGCTAATCAATCTCGATGGGTGGATCTGCGGGTCCTCTCCACGCAGCACCAGGCCAGCAAGATCCTTCCAGATAACGCTGGCATTCTCGCTCCAACGCTTCTCGTCAAGACCGGTCAAAAATTTCAATCGGGCGCCCGCCGGGAGGCTTTCGTAAATGTTCCTAGAGTATTTCTCAATCTCTTCAAATCCTTGGGAGTGGGCATAGATCATGATTTCTGCGAGCGCTTCAACTTCATTTGAGCAATCCAATCCGGTTCTATCCCTCAGTCGCTCTTCAACAAGATCTAATAAATAAGCGCATCTATCTGCAGGCTGTCTTGGATGCGCGTACCTGATAACTTTTGCCTGCTCAAAAAGTAGATCAATAACTGCGTCCCTGTTTTCAGTAGTATCTGCGTCCAAGTAATTCTCGATCACACTCCAGCCATTTTTGTCTTTTGGAAGACCGCAAGCTTTAAGAATCGGGTTATAAAAGCCGCGGTCACTCGTCCGAATATTTGGAAGTAATTTTTCTATTAGCTCCGTGGTATGCGTAACCCGACCATCGAAACATCCTTGTAAATTTATATAACCGCTACCCCGACCATTGTTACAAACGAATTCCCTTTCTCCAATATAATCCACTATTACCTGAGCAGCTCTCTCTCTATGCTCTGCGTTATCACTATTTAAAAGCGCTATTACGGCAAAAGCACAGGACCAACCCCGCCTCTTCCTCATACCCGCTGCTAGGGATGAAATATTTTCGTCGAGCGCTGCATAGATTTTCCCTTGAAGATCGCCCTTAGCGTCCTCATTTCCAGGGCGATTCTCTAATTTCTCTAAGGATGTAAGTAAACCATCTGCGCAAGCCGCGTGCGCTTTGATTGACTCTCCAAAAAGACCTTTGACAAGTTCGGAGAACGCTTTTTCCGCACACCAATCCTTAGCCTCGATAGCTATAGTACCAAGGCGCTTTGCACATTGAAAATTACCAACAGTTTGATCGAGCCGGGAGGTTAATGACTCGAGCGCTTGAGTCCTAAAAATGTTCCTCTCTCCTCCCAAGCTGGGCACGATCGCAATCCCTGCCAGAGCGGCGGCACATCCAGAGGCGCTTGGAGCAGATTTCACTCCCCATTTAAGCAGTGGAAGAAGAGTGTGTATGAGATCAATTGGGACAGACTTGCCGAGTTCTACTCTCTTTTCGCTCCGTTTTATCTCTGACGCTAAGAGCGCCCCAATCTTCCCTAGCTCCTTCGGTTCGGCTCTTTCCAGTAACAAGTCACCCACCTTTGCGATTTCAACTCGGGGCAAGTTAGATAAAGCTGAGAATGCGTTCTCGCGCAAAGATCGTTTGGAGCAGTTCCTTATAGAGTTAAGCAAATTTTCAATTGCCGATTCTGCGGCTGCAAGGTCAACACTTTCGATCTGAGAAAGATCCAAGGACGCACCTTCGCAAAGTGCCTCCTGCGCCTCATCTAAGCGACCGGCGTGATGGATAAGTGGAAGCGTATTGGACATAAGCTACAAAATCACCCTAATTCAACGAGCACCACGGCAGCTAGTTTGCCTTAATCCTCTACATCGTTATGCATTTTCTGCCTGGGAATGATTCCCATCCACAAATGATTCATTTTGTGTGCATGCGGCAATAACTACAGAGAGTT